>JBJMVX010000047.1:0-10101 GCA_045810445.1 Massilia sp. | reverse complement strand
ACACGGAGGGCAAATTTGCAATCGACTGCCTGATGGTCAGGCGACGTACTCACGATGGACGTCGTCACCTATTCTGATTCCTATACCAGAGTTTGTGCTTGCATTGGCTCAGCGGTAAAAATCAAACGCCTCGTTTGCTCGCCAAGAAACTCTCTCATCTGTTGAGTTCGACACTTGGGTGAGGATTTGACGCGCCCACCATTTCTTGGTTCAGTCTGTTCGCATAGCGGCGACGGGTCCGCTGACAGCGCGCCCATGCAGACGTGGAATCGGCCTTAACTCAACTTGGCTGATTCAATAATCTATCGGCGTCCCGAACATATTTTTCAAAAAACTCGTCG
Source organism: Massilia sp. (assembly GCA_045810445.1). Lineage (GTDB taxonomy): Bacteria > Pseudomonadota > Gammaproteobacteria > Burkholderiales > Burkholderiaceae_D > Telluria_A. The sequence goes on along the minus strand of JBJMVX010000047.1, from coordinate 9,760 downwards.
AGTGTGTTCGCCACCAGCGACGGGGCTCTCCCATCGAAATAATCGACGTAGACCGCACTGGTATCGGCATCGTTCGGCTTGGTACGATACGCCCAGGAATCGAGAAGATAGTCCGAAAACAAGACGCCGAAATCGCTTGCCTCCAAGTTTCGCTCGGCCACTTCTGAAAGGGGCCAGAGGCGCCATAGCTTGTCGTCATGAACATCCATGCCACCGATGGCGCCGTACAGTCGAATCAGGTCTTTCGAAGCCTCGATACCTGTTTCTAAAAACGTTGAGCGCACAATCGATTCACCGTACGGCGGCAAGGCGTGCAGGTGCTCTAACTTCCATCGATTGATGAGCACTTCGAGAGATTTCACACCTGTCCTTGCCAAAAGATGCCCTCCTGGACCGCAATTACGCCAAGTGCAACTTAGCGATCCCAGCAGTCAAAAGCGTGCCAAGTTCGGGCATGGCAAAGAGACGCTCGACAGCACCAGCGTCACCCGCGCTCGCGGCGGCCACTTCGACGCCGTACTGTTCAACAGCCTGACATTGCCCAACTCGGAGTATCGCGTAAAGTTCAGTCAACTCGTGGGCATCCAAAAGATCGATTGAATCAAAGAGCTCCACCTGGTCGCTTTCGGAAAGTCCACCGCCCTCTCTGCAAATAGCGAGGCGCCTTATGTGGTCAATGGTCCCGAAGGTGATTTTCATTGGTGCGCCATTTCGTCGAAGTACACACACATCGCTAAGGCAAAGGCAAAGGCTTACTTCGTTCCTGTCAGCGCAAACATTGCGCCCTCAGGGTCAATGCCATTGACGATCCAGCCGCCACCAGGAACTTCCATCGGGCCATGAATGACCTGTCCACCCGCGGCGACGATGCGGCTGGCAGCGCGCTCGATGCCATCGACCCTGAAGTAGACCAGCCATGCCGGTCGCGGGAAGCGCTGGTCGGTCATGATGCCGCCCAGGTCGACATCGCCAACAGTAAATAATTGGTAAATGCCCATGTCTCCCATGTCCACGCCGCGCGACTTGCCCCAGCCGAATTGATGCGTATAGAAAGCGACGGCCTGCGGGCCATCTTGTGCATGCAGTTCGTGCCAGGCGCCATGTCCTGGGCGATTGGGAGCACAGGCCGTACTTTGCTCGTCGCTGGCACCACGCATCACATAAAAGGGCGCGCCTTGCGGATCCGACACCATCGCAATGCGCCCAACCTGCGGGATGTCGAAGGCGGGCATCAGGACACTGCCGCCTGCTTCGGTAATCGACCCCACACAGGCGTCCACGTCATCGACGCCGAGATACATGAGCCAGCAAGGCAGCGCACCCTGCTGAGACATTTCGTCGGTGAGCCTCAGTACGCCACCGACCAGGCCATCGCCGGCGCTGATCATGCGGTAATCCATGCTCGATCCTGGCGGCGGCGCTTCATCAATTTCCCATCCAACGACCTCGCTATAAAAGCGTCGCGCCGCCACGGGGTCCTTGGTCATCAGTTCGTACCAAATTGGGGTGCCGTTCAGGTTTTTCATGAATGCTTCCTTAATGGTGAAGCTTGCGCATTGCGTGGGCAAGGCAGTCGCTTACGTGGCTTTGGGGCGGGCTCGCTCATCTGCAAGCATGGGTTGAGCTAGATTGGACCTGACAAGTTCCGCCACGTCAAGTTTAGCTGCGATTGCCTTTTAGAGATCGAAAACGTCGAACTCGTTCCGAGCCAATCACAGCGCTACGTCAACAGAATGTCCGGCCAGATCGTCAGCCGGCGGTGCCGGTCAGATTGGCATGCGCGTAGCGGTAGATGGCTTCGCCGAGGAAGGCCACCATATTGGGATGGTAGGCTTGGTGAAAGGCCGCCATGTCGGAATTGTCCCGATAAAACAGGGCCATGCCGACGTAGGCATCGCGCGATGGTGCATAGAAGCGCGAGACGATTTCGTGATGACGCTGCATCAAGGTCTGAATCCTTGGTGACGTGGGTAGCTCACTGTCAAGCAAGGGTGCCAGTTCCTGATACAGGAGATCCCAGTCCTGATGGATTTTCGCCTTGTCGAGGTGGGCCCACTGTGCGGTTTGCGCCAATGAGGCGGCTAGTTCTGCGTTCATCGCCTGGCGGCATTGTTCAAGGTAGTGTTCGCTCGCGGTCGCTAAGGTCATGGCGTTTTGGCTGATGGTGTGTGAGCAGCGCAGTATAGGAGAATATGCGGGCAAACGTGGCAGCTTCTTGACACGCTCGATCGCTGGCAAGCGGCGCGTTGTGGCCGGCCCTGCGCGCCTTGCGCGAGCTTGCTGGCGGCGTGGATGCTTGGTGCGGGCAGGCGCGGCCTGCGGCGCCATCATCCATGTCCACAGTGCGTGACTGATCAGCGCCACTTCCACCAGCATTTTTAAAGCCAGCGGCTTGTCCTGGTCGGCCAGACGCACGCCCATCGCAAACATCCAGTCGCCGGCCAAGGTCCAGGCCCGCGACAACACAGGCATGAGCGCGCTTGGTGCGGCGGGGAAGTTGGCAGGTGAGATGAGCGTGCGGTCCATGATGCGGGGCTAATAAAGTTAATCGGATTGTGATGTTTTCATTAGACCGCAAAGGCCTTGCTATCAGCGTGGGAAGCTTTCTCAAGTGCATGTAGGCGCAAACGCCGTCGGGGCGCGCAGGCAGGCTGACAGGCTGTAGGCTGCTGGGGAAAGGCTCCTCACTTGCGAACGGACGGTGGAGGTGCGAGGAGGTTCAGCCCATGAAAAATGCCCGGAGGCGCTAGCCAACCGGGCATTGAGTCAAGCGATCGCGTGATCAGCGGACGAACAGGGCAATCAGGATCACGATGGGAAGTGGGATTCCCAGTAACAGCAGCAAAATGGAACGCATGGTTTTTCTCCCTGGGGTTAGGTAGGACGCGCGCTCACGTAGACGCGCGCATGGTCACGGCTGCGGCCGCCAAAGGTCGCACTCAGGCTGGCCACGAAGGCGCCCAGCAACAAGGCGACAAACATCCACAATGCACTCTTGGCTGCGGCCTTGCGGGCCTCGTCGGCTGCTGCCTGGGCCTTGGCCTTGGCGTCCGCCGCGGCCTTGCTGGCACGGGTGTAGATGTCGTCAACGCGGCGTTCGGCGTCGGCCTGGACCATGCCATTGCGTTTGACCAGCACCTGGGCCAGGTAAGCCCGGTCGTCCGCATCGAGCGCACCGCGCGCCAGGCTGGTGCTGATGATCTTGCCGATTTCCGCACGCTCGGTGTCGGTGGATGGGGCAGCACTTGTCGAGCGCAGCACCATGTCGGCGAAGTAGTCGACCGGGTTGCCAGCGCTCCCATTGTCCTTGGCCGTGGCGCCGACAGCGGCGGTAACGGCAGGCGCAACGGCAGCGCCCGCATCGATGGCACCACCGAGCGCCGCACGTGCGCCCCCTGCCATCACGGCCACGGTCACCAGCGTTGCTACGGCCCAGGCCAGCAAGCCGTGGGCCGTGTCGCGGAAGTGTGCTTCGTCGGAATGCACATTGGCCCACTTGACGCGCAGGCGGCCCGCCATGTAGCCGCCGATGCCGGAGGCCGCCAACTGCATGAAGGCCAGCCACACGATGGTCGATGTGCCAATCGGCGCCGCACTGTAGGAATACGGCGAAATGGACGACAGGCCAAGGCCGACGCCCAGTATCAGCAAAATGAAGGAAAGAGCTGCAGCAGCTGCAGCACCTGCGAACACGGCACCCCAGGCCACACCGGGAGCGAGACTGTCGCCTGCAGTGGTGAGGTCCATGGGGCCGGCGCTACGCAGCGAGGCGGTATTGTCCATGATGATCCTTGGTAAAAGTTGACGGGACACTGAAAAGTGCGATGCGCTCATGATGCCGCTGCGTCAACTATGCGTATGTTCTGCACCATACATAATCGTGAATTTGCCCCGGCTTTTGGCTGTCGAAAAACTTTACACTCACCCGCCTCCTCGTGCGAGACACGCCATCGCATCGCCGCCTAAATGCTTGATTTAACAAATGATATTGGGAAAGTCTAGTTGTTGGCACGAAACATGCTTTACTGCAATAGCATTGCTAACTCCACCATTACATTGGACATTATGAAAACTTTCAGCACCCTCCTCGTCGCGCTTCTGGCAACCGTATCGCTCTCCGCACAGGCAGTCCCTCTGAGCCTGGCCAACTTCAGCGGCACCGAGTCGATCATCAATTTCAACGCAGAAGCGGCCGGATCGATCAGCGGCCCAGTGACCTACCAGGGCGTGACTTTCGTGGCACAGTCCGGTGGCTTCTCCATCCAGTCCAGCGCCGGCTCGCTCCTGGGCACGACGGGCGCAGCACTGAACACCAACAGCGGCGCCAACACGGGTGACCTGACCTTGAACTTTGCCACCGGCATTTCGCGCTTTGGTGCCAACTTCGGCACTTGCAACAGCTGCGCCACCCTGTCGGCGACCGTGACCGCCTATGACGCCAGCAACCTCGTCGTTGAATCGATGAGCTTCCCAAGTTTTGCCAACACCTTCGTTGGCTTTGACTTTGCGTCGTCGGTCTCGAAAATCGTTATCGACCGTACCGACTCGACCAGCTTCTTCACCTTCATCGACGATGTACGCTTCAAGGAAGGCGGCCAAGTCCCTGAGCCAGGTTCGCTGGCCCTGATCGGCATGGGTGCACTGGCAGTGGCCATGGCCCGTCGTCGTCGCAAGAACTAAGACGCTCACGCGTTGCCGCAAGCCGCCTGGCAGCATCAGGGCGGCTTTTTTGCGCCTGCGCGTATGCCGGCAAACCCGTTTGCGCTCAGTGCGGCAGGGCCAAGGCGCGCACCTGCCGCCATCGCTTGCGCACGCCGCGTACGCGCCATTGGTCAGCGGCCACCAGGTAGCCCCGCACCATGGCGACACCCTCGCCTAGTTGCACATCGCCAGCACTCATGTGATCGAGCAGGCGCAAAGCGACTGCCGTATCGTTCGTCGCCCCCAACTGATCCTGCAAGCTGGCCAGCGCATGCTGGTAGCGAAGCAGACCTTTACCGGGATACAGCGACGTGAAAAATTCTGCCGCGTAGCGTGCCCGCTTGACGGCGATGCGCAATCGGTGGCGTTGTCGCGCCGTGGCCTGCTTGAGCTTGCGAGCGCGTTTGTGCATGCGCTGGTTCGCCGAATGCAGTGCCGTGTCAGCGAAGATAGTGACCTTGCACTCGAGACGCTTGCACTCCTTGACGGTGAGCTCGTCGCGCCAGCCGCGCTGCGCCAACCAGTGCTGCAGCGAACTGATCAAAGTCGCAAAGCGCAGCGATGTGAGCTCGGCGCCCAGATGCTGGTGGACAATGCCGCGGTGCTGGCGTGCTGCCGCTGCCAGATGTTCGAGTGCGCCCTGCTCCGGCATGGCACGTACAACCTTAGGCAAGGTTGCGTCAACGAAGACGTCCCAGTCGCGGACAGGATCGAGCTGATCCATCAGCCAGTTGCGCTCGGTGGTCAATGCAGGAGGGCTGTGCAGCAGCGGGCGGAACAAGGTAAAGGCCGCGTCGAGCCGGCGCAGGCCAACGCGCATCTGGTGCACGCTGTCAGGATCGTGGTCGCGCGCCGCCCCGTTTTCGTTGCCGCGTATCTGCTCGACGCAGCTGCGCGCAATGGCCACGAAGGCCTGCTCGGCGTTCATGTTCCTGGCCAGCGCCACTGGCGCGGCATGAACTGCTTTTGACGATGTGGGAAATCTGACGGCTGCATCCATATCGCTCTGACCCTCCGCCTCTATTGTGCGGGAGCCAGGACATGGATGCGTGTTCGTTTCCGCCGATTATGCTTGCGTCCCGGGTTCTGGCACGATGGCGGTCACTTCGATTTCCACCCTCGCCCTGTCCTCGATCAGGCCGGCTACCTGCACTGCCGTCATGGCTGGATAGTGGCGCCCGATCACGTCGCGGTAAGCCTGTCCCACTTCCTTGGACGCGGCAAGGTATTCCTTCTTGTCGACCACGTACCAGGTCATGCGCACGATGTGTTCGGGTCCGGCGCCCGCTTCGGCCAGCACGGCCACCACATTCTCCAGCGCCTGGCGCGTCTGCTCAGCAAAATCGTCCGTGTGAAATTCGCACTGCCCATCCCAGCCGATCATGCCGCTCACATGCACGCTGCGGCCACTGGCCGCTATGCCGTTCGAATAGCCCCGCGCGCGCGCCCACCCTGGTGGTTGAAGAAAATCCATGGTCAGCCTTTCTGCTCTGCCGGCGCCTCGCGCAACAGTTCGCGCGCGATGATCAGCTGTTGTACTTCGGTCGCACCTTCGTAAATGCGCAGGGCGCGGATTTCGCGATACAGCCGCTCGACCGGATGCTCGCTCACCACGCCCAGCCCGCCAAACATCTGCACGGCCGCGTCGATGACTTTTTGCGCCGTTTCGGTGGCCGTCATCTTGGCCATGGCCGCTTCCTTAGTCACCTTGCGCCCCTGGTCGCGCTGCCAGGCGGCGCGGTAGGTCAGCAGCGCCGCCGCGTCGATCCCAGTCGCCATCTCGGACAGCTTGGCCTGCGTCAGCTGGAAGTCCGCGAGCGTCTGGCCGAACATCTTGCGCGTGGTTGCGTGGGCCAGTGCTTCGTCCAGTGCGCGTCGCGCAAAGCCCAGGGCCGCTGCCGCCACCGACGTGCGAAACACATCCAGCGTGGCCATCGCCACCTTGAATCCCTGTCCTGGCTCGCCCAGGCGCTGGGTTGCCGGCACGCGGCAATCGCGAAACGCCAGCCGCGCCAGCGGATGCGGCGCGATCACGTTGATACGCTCTGCGATCTCCAGTCCAGGCGTGTCGGCATCGACCACAAAAGCACTGATGCCGCGCGCGCCGGGCGCTTCACCTGTGCGCGCGAAGACGACGTAGAAGTCGGCGATGCCGCCATTGGAAATCCAGGTCTTTTCGCCATTGAGCACGTAGCTCTCGCCATCCTGCACCGCCGCGCACTGCATGGCGGCGACGTCCGATCCGGCCTGCGGCTCGGACAGCGCAAAGGCGGCGATGGCCTCGCCGCGCGCCACGCGCGTCAGATAACACGCCTTGTTGGCGGCGCTACCGAACAGGGAAATGGCGCCGGAACCGAGGCCCTGCATGGCAAACGCAAAGTCGGCCAGGCCGTTGTGGCGGGCGAGTGTTTCGCGAATCAGGCAGATGGCCCGCGTGTCGATGGCGCCGCTATCCTTGCCCACCGCGTGATCGAGCCAGCCGCCCTCGCCCAATTGGCGCACCAGGGTGCGGCAGGCCGCATCCACATCGTGCCCATGCTGGTCTGCCACGTGCTGCGCGGCCCAGGCGTCCAGCGTTTGTGCCAGTGCGCCGTGTGCCGGCTCAAAGAAGGGCCATTCCAGGTAGCTTTTATCAGCCATCTCAGTCGCCCTCAAATTGTGGTTTCTGCTTCACCACGAAGGCGTGGTAGGCACGGTGAAAGTCGTTGGTCGCCATGCAGATCGCTTGCGCTTGCGCTTCCGCTTCGATGGCCTCGTCAACACCCATATTCCATTCCTGCTGCAGCATCTTCTTGGTCATGCCATGCGCGAAGGTGGGACCGTCGGCAAGCGCCTGGGCCATGGCACGGGCATCGTCGAGCAGCGACGCCGGTTCGCTCACGCTATTGAAAAAGCCCCAGCGCTCGGCCTCGACGCCAGACATTGAACGGCCCGTGTACAGCAGTTCCGCAGCCCTGCCCTGGCCTATCACGCGCGGCAGCAAGGCGCAGGCACCCATGTCGCAACCGGCCAGGCCGACGCGCGTGAAGAGGAAGGCAGTCTTGCTGCGCGCCGTGCCAAGACGCAGGTCGGAGGACAAGGCGAGGATGGCGCCGGCGCCAGCGCAAATGCCATCGATGGCCGCAATCACAGGCTGCGGGCAGGCGCGCATGGCTTTGACCAGGTCGCCCGTCATGCGGGTAAAGGCCAGCAGTCCCGGCATATCGAGCTGGGTGAGTGGGCCGATGATGTCATGCACGTCGCCGCCGGAACAGAAGTTCTCGCCGGCGCCCGTGATGACGATGGCCTTGACGTCGTCGGCGTAGGCCAGCGCGCGAAACAGGTCGCGCAGCTCGGCGTAGGAGTCAAAGGTGAGCGGATTTTTGCGCTCGGGCCGATTGAGCGTCAAGGTAGCCACGCCACGCGTGACCTCAAAACGAAAATGGCTGGCCTGGTAGTTGGCGAGGGCTTCGCGGTTGCCGGGAAGCTGTTGCGGCTGGCCTGGTAAATAGCGCATGGCGTTTAATCTTTCTTCTCGTCCGAGGTAGTAAGGTGCTGCTTCATTTGCGACAGCAAGGTAATGAGCTGGCTTTTATCCTGCGACGGCATATCCTGCAGCATTTCCGCGATCCAGCCCTCGTGCACGCTGGCCATGTCGGCAAAGGCGCTACGACCGGCTTCGGTCAGCTTGACGGTGTACACGCGCCTGTCCTTCGGGTCGGGCACGCGCTGCACCAGCTTTTCCAGCTCCAGCTGGTCGGTGATGCCGGTGATGTTCCCGCCGGTGACCATCATGCGCTTCGATAGCTCGCCCATGCGCAAGCCATCGGGATGGCGCTCAAGCTGCGCCATCAGGTCAAAGCGCGGCAAGGTAATGTCGAAGGTGGCCCGCATGCGGCTGCGGATCTCGTTCTCGATCCGCACCGTGCATGAGAGCATGCGCAGCCACAGCTTGAGCGACTGGTGATGGTCCTGGGTCAGGCGGCTGGCCAAATCCAACTCGGCTTCCTGCGTATTCTGCGTTGGTTCTTGCATGCTGCTCCTCACATCACTTCACCGCCGGCAACCGCCAGCGCTTGTCCATTCATGGCGCCAGATTGTGGCAGGCATAGCCACAATACGGCGTTCGCGACTTCGTCGACCTGCACCAGGCGTTGCTGGGGATTGCCAACCGCCAGTTCAGCGCGCGCCTCGGCTTCGCTGCGACCGGTTTTTGCGGCGATATTGGCGACCGCCTCACGCACGATGTCGGTATCGGTAAAGCCGGGGCACACCGCGTTCACCGTCACCCCTTTGGTGGCCACTTCCAGTGCCAGCGCGCGCGTCATGCCGATCACGCCATGCTTGGCTGCGCAGTAGGCTGCCACATATCGGTATCCAGTCAGGCCAGCGGTCGAGGCGACGTTGACGATGCGTCCCCAGCGCTGCTCGAGCATGGCTGGCAGCGCAGCCTGGGTGCAATGGAAGGTGCCGCTCAGATTCACGTCCAGCATACGCTTCCACAGCGCGGCGTCGGTCTTCGCAAATGCTGCCGAACCGGCCTGGCCCGCATTATTGACCAGAATGTCCACAGGTCCGGCCTGGGCAAATGCGGCCTGCACCGAGTCGGCATTGGCGACGTCCATGGCAATGGCAGCCGCGCCAAGCTCGCTCGCGGTGGCCTCCAATACGGCCATATCGCGTCCCGTGATCGTCACCCGTGCGCCAGCGTTGATCAGGGCGCGCGCGATAGCCGCGCCTATGCCGCGCGAGCCGCCGGTGACCATCGCGTGTTTGCCTGTCAGCTCGCCCATCATCCCTCCAGCAGTCTGGCCGCGACCTGCTGCGGCGTGAGTCCCGCACCGGCGGCGGCGAGTTGGCGTTCACGTTCCAGGTTGCGTTCGAGCTGCAGCTTCGCGGGCCGATACTGCTTGGGCCAGGCAATGGCCGAAAAGCCGATGCGCGCCGCCTCGGTCAATGTCCAGGCAGGGTTCGCCAAATGGGGCCGCCCTACCGCGCACAGGTCCGCGCGTCCGGCTGCGATGATGCTGTTAGCGTGGTCGGCTTCAAAAATGGACCCGACGGCAATCGTGGGAATCTT
>JBJMVX010000046.1:0-32187 GCA_045810445.1 Massilia sp. | reverse complement strand
CAATCAGATCGACTTTGAACTGCGCGAGCTGGCCGCCCAGAACCAGCGTTTTAGCGAAGCCGAACCGCTGGTGCCTTTTGTGCGTCCTTTGATCGCACTGGCCGAAGTGCGCCGCATGATGCAGGCCCAGGACGGCGCCCAGACCGCGGCCCTGCTGCAAAAGTCGCTGGTCGCCGTGCACCGCGCGCACGATGCCTTGCTGGCCGGTGGCGACATCAACGCAGCAAAGCCGATGGTCTCGCGCAGCGTGGCTAACCGCGCCCTGCAAATCCTCGCTGCCACCACCAAGGACCTCAAGGAGTGGAGCGCCTACTACGATGGCTACGATCCGCAACTGAGCTGGTGGATCAAGCGCCCGTTTGCAGACCTGGACAAGGCGATGGCGGACTACGCGGCCGCGCTGAACGAGCGCCTGGTCGGCAAGCCATCGGCCACCCGCCTTAACGTCACGGGCGACCCGATCGGGCGCGATGGCCTGGTCAGCGCCTTGAAGCGCGAGATGATTCCCTATACGCCGGAAGAGCTGATGGCGCTGGCCGAGAAGGAGCTGGCCTGGGGTGAAGCGGAACTGCGCAAGGCCTCGGCGGAAATGGGCTATGGCGACGACTGGCACGCGGCCATGGAAAAGGTGAAGAACAACTACGTGCCGCCGGGCGAACAGACTGCTATGGTGAGGCGCATGGCAGCCGAGGCGATTGCCTATGTCGACGACAACAAGCTGGTTACCATTCCCGAGATAGCGCGCCAGAGCTGGCGCATGGACATGCTCTCGCCCGAGCGGCAACTGGTCAACCCCTTCTTCCTGGGCGGCGACACCATCCTCGTGTCCTACCCGACCGACGGCATGACCCAGGAACAGAAGCTGATGACCATGCGCGGTAACAACCCGCATTTTTCGCGCGCCGTGGTCCATCACGAACTCATTCCTGGTCACCATTTGCAGATGTTCATGGCCGACCGCTACCAGCCGCAACGGCGCCTGTTCGATTCGCCCTTCTTTGTCGAAGGCTGGGCCGTGTACTGGGAAATGCTGCTGTACGAACGCCATTTCGCTGCCACGCCGGAAGACCGCATCGGCATGATGTTCTGGCGCAATCACCGCGCCGCGCGCATCCTGTTTTCACTCGGTTTCCACATGGGTAAGCTCACGCCCGAGCAGGCGGTGGACATGCTGGTCAAGCGCGTCGGGCATGAGCCGGACAATGCCAGGGCCGAAGTGCGGCGCTCCTTCAATGGCGAGTATCCACCGCTGTACCAGGCCGGCTACATGATCGGTGCGCTGCAACTGCGTGCCCTCAAGCGCGAGCTGGTCGATGGCGGCAAGATGGGGCTGCTTGACTACCACGACAGCATTCTCCAGGGTGGCATGCTGCCGATTGAGTTGGTACGGGCGCGCCTGAAGGGTGAGAAGATCGCACGCGACTTCACCCCCAGCTGGCGCTTCTATCCCTAGTCGCGCGCTTCAGGCGCCTGCTAACCTGGCCTGTTCACGCTCCTGCAGCAGGTCGGTAAAGGCGCGCACCTTCAGTGGCCGAAAGCGCGCCGTGGGGAAGACCGCGTGGATGCCGCCTTCGGGCAGCGTCCATTGCGGCAGTACCTCGACCAGGCGTCCGCTGGCCAGATCCTCGTTCACCGCGTAGTCGGGCAAGACCGACAAGCCAGCGCCAGCGCGCACCGCTTCGCGCACGCCCAACGTAGCGTCGAGAAAAATATTCGCCTGGAGCTGCACGCTGTGACGCGCACCAGCGGGGCCGGTGAAGTTCCAGCGCAAGGGTTCCCGCAAAACGGTATTGGCGATAAACGGCAGCGGCGCCATCTGCTCCGGATGATCGAGCCGGGCCAGTTCGGTGCGCAGGCGCGAGGGGCCCACCAGCACCTGCCGAAAACTGCCTATCGTGCGCGCCTGCAGATTACTCTCTGCCAGCCAGCCTACGCGTATCGCCAGTTCAATCCCGTCGCTCATCATGTCCAGCGATTGGTCGCTCAAAATCGCCTCGACCTTGCATGCCGGGTAGCGCTGGGTGAAGGCAGCAATGGCGGGTACGATCACGGCAATGCCATAGTCAAAAGGCGCGGTCAGGCGCAGCAGGCCTGCCGGTTCCGAGGCGCGGTCGTCCAGCTCATCGAAGGCCGCTTCCGCATCACGCAAGATGGCAGCGCAGCGCTCATAAAAGGCCAGTCCCGCTTCGGTCGGGCGCACCTTGCGCGTGGTACGCACCAGCAGCGAAGTGCGAAACGCCTGCTCCAGCTTGGCCACCTGCTGACTGACCACCGCCTTGGTAATGCCGAGGCGATCGGCTGCTGCCGTAAAGGAACCGGTTTCCACAACTGCCGCAAAATAGACCAGCCGCTTGAGACTGCCAACACCGCCCAGGCTAGGCGCGTCGGGATTGTTTGCTTTTAACATACGGTCAGTATAGCTATGTGGTATTTATTAATCAATCGCGAGGTCCTATGATGGTTTCCTCTCCAGCGGGCCTTTCCTCTGGACCCCAACCCGACTGAAAGCGAGACTGCATGATGACCCGACGCGATGCCCTCAAAACCGCTGCCGCAGGTGTGGCCCTGACCGTGCTGGGCACGGAAAACGCCCTGGCCGCCAAATCGGCCCTGACATGGCAGCACTTCCCCGCTGGCGAGCACGGCTTTTTCCGCGCGCCGGTTCTCATTTCCGGCAGCAAGGAAGCCATCCTGATTGACGGCGGCTTCACCTTCCCGGACGGTCAGGCGGTCGCTGCAGCGATCAAGGCCAGCGGCAAGAAACTGACCACGGTCTATATCAGCCACAGCGATCCGGATTACTACTTCAGCCTCAAGCCGATCCGCGAAGCCTTCCCCGCCGCCCGCATCCTGGCCGCCCCGGCTACCATTGCCGCCATCGAGGCCACGGTCCAGAAGAAACTGGCAGTCTGGGGACCGCAACTGAAGGAAAACGGTCCGCAATCGATGGCCGACATCGTCATGCCAGAGGCTTTCGATGGCACCACCTTGAAGGTGGATGGGCAGAATGTGGAGATCATCAACGCCGATGGTTTCGCCGGCCGCCGCACGCTGTGGGTGCCGTCGATCAAGGCCCTGTTTGGCGGCGTGATGGTGTTTTCGGGAACGCACGTGTGGACTGCGGACACCGCGACCCCGGCGCTGCGCGCAGCCTGGGTGCACAGTCTGGACGCCTTGCTGGCGCGCCATCCAGCCATCGTGATTGCCGGCCACCTCAAGCCTGGCGCTGCCACCGACGTTGCGGCCATCAAGTACACGCGCGACTATCTGCTGGCCTTTGAAACCGAACTGGGCAAGGCTGCCAATAGTGCAGAACTGATTGCCGCCATGAGCAAGCGCTACCCGGATTCCGGCATGGAGATTGCGCTGCAAATTGGCGCCAAGGTCGCCAAGGGCGAGATGGCCTGGGGCTAAGTTGTTGTAGTAGGCGTGCGCCGCTTATGGCGCACGCATAAAAAAGCCGCTTCCCGAAAAGCGGCTTGAATGGCAGCGGCGCATGGCTTCAGCGCAGCGCGCAACAAAGCCCGGCATGCCTGGCCCGGACGGCATCGTGAACTGCCTTGCCGGCGCGGAGTAAACGTAAACACAGAGCGATCATACGCCAGTTTTTCTGTGGGCTGCGCTATCAATTTCAATCGAATTCTGCATGAGCTATGAGGCAAAACTATCGCCTTTGGCGTATCCTAGTCCCGCTTCCATTTACTCAACGGACTACGCATGAAAAACCGCCTTACCCTCACGGCCCTGTGCGCCGCGCTTGCCCTCAGTTTCGCTCCCACCTTCGCTCACAGTGCCCCGCCCGGCGGCAAGGTGTCGGGCGTGGTGTCGGCCAAAGCGAGCGCGCAATTGGCGCAGATCGCCGACCAATACTACGACGCGAGCGCACGCTTTCAGCCAGTGAACGCCACCGAGAACGGCGACAATCGCTTTGACGACCAGTTGGGTATGGCCATCGCGCCCAAGGTACGCGCCCACCAGTTTGCACTGTACCGCGGCTACCTCGCGCGCCTGCACGCAATCGACCGCAATCTGCTCGACCTGGGCGCGCAAACCAATTACGACATTCTCGACTACGAACTGACGTCGGCCCTGTCCTTTGCCGATATCCCCCAGCACCTGCTGCCGGTCAATCAGATGTCCAGCATGCCGGTCACCATGGCCAATTACGCCAGCGGTGAAGCGGGCCAGCGCCTGACCACGGTCAAGGAATACAAGGCCTACCTCAATCGCCTGAACCAACTGCCGGCGTGGATCGACCAGGCGATTGCCAATATGCGCGAAGGCATGCGCACCGGGGTCGTGATGCAAAAGGCGACCGTGATTTCCACCCTGCCCCAGTTCCAGAAGCTGGTGAGCCAGTCGCCGGAAACGAGCATCTTTTATACGCCGGTGAACAAGATGCCGGCGGCATTTTCAGCCAAGGACAAACAGGCATTGACAGCGGCCTACCGCGCCACCATCGCCAACAAGCTGGCGCCGGCATTGGCGCGCCTGGCCAGCTTCATGGAAAAGGATTACCTGCCTGCAGCGCGCACCAGCACTGGCTGGAGCGCGCTGCCTGGCGGCGCCGCCTGGTACCAGTTGAATGTGGCTGCGCAAACGACGACGACCATGACGCCGGAACAAATCCACGCCATTGGCCTGAAGGAGGTAGCACGCATCCAGGGTCAGTACGCCATTGTCGGGCCGAAGATGGGTTACAACGGACCGGCGGCGGGCCTGCCGACCTGGGTCACCGCGCAAGACAAATACCGTCCGTTCAAGACCGAGCAGGAAGTGATCGACGTGTATCGCAAGCTCGACGCCACCTTGCGCACCAAGCTGCCGGCATTGTTTACGCTGATGCCCAAGGCGCCGCTGGACCTGCGGCTGGAGCCCGAATTGAGCCGCGCGACCGCATCGGATCACTACACGGCGCCGGCTGCCGACGGTTCGCGTCCTGGCGTGTTCTGGTCGGTCGTCAATGACCCGACCCAGTACGGCAGCACGGGCATGGTGACGCTGTTCCTGCATGAAGGCCAGCCTGGCCACCACTTCCACATCGCGCTGCTGCAGGAATTGAACCTGCCGAATTTCCGTAAGTTCGGCGGTAACAACGCGTACACGGAAGGTTGGGCGCTGTACGCCGAAACGCTGGGCAAGGAGATGGGCTTGTTCGACAAACCGGAAGATTATTTCGGCCATCTGAATGATGAAATGCTGCGCGCGGCACGCCTGGTGGTCGACACGGGCATGCATGCGAAGGGCTGGACGCGCGAGCAGGCAATTCAGTATTACCGCGATACCTTGGGCTATCCGGAGGCGCTGGCCAAGAGCGAGATCGAGCGTTATATGGTGTGGCCGGGACAGGCGCTGGGCTACAAGATCGGCGCGCTGAAAATCGCGGAACTGCGGCAACGCGCGACGCTGGCGCTGGGGGATAAATTCAGCCTGCCCAAGTTCCACGAGATCGTGCTGCAGGATGGGACCATGCCGCTGTCGTTGCTCGAAGCGAAGGTGGACCGCTGGATTGAGAAGAATCGCTAAGTTGATCTGGCCGCCAATGCGCGGCCTATATTAGCCACCACCACTGTCCTTGCGAAAGCGAGGACCCATGGCACCGCGGCCCAAAGTTGCGCTTGGTATGTGCACAGTCTGCATGGGTCCTCGCTTTCGCAAGGACAGTGGATCTCCAGTTCCCCGGTCAAGGCTACTACGGTTGATGTGCGGGTTCCGGCCCGAGCGAGCTTGCCACCCGAGTGCCGGTTCGCATCCCGCTCTACGCCGTGGAGCGGGCTTAAAGCACCGACAGCACCGGATAGCGCCGCCACTCCGGCTCCACATACCGCTGGCAATTGGCAAAGATGAAGTCCAGCACCGCGACCTGATTGCCCACCAGCTCCGGATGCGCCTCCTTCCACTGCCCAAACTTGACCCGCAACGCAGGCTCGTCGCGCAGCAATTCAAGCGCGTGATCTTCAAACACATAGTCCGAATACGCTTCCTTCTTCTCCAGCACACTGTTGAAAAAGCCCCAACGGAAAAAGCTGTCATGCCCCTCGGGCTCGAGCGTCTCGATGGCGTAACGCGCCTGGTCCTGGTCCAGCGCAATCCACCAGTCACCCGCGCGCACCGCCAACTGCGCCTTGCACTTCACCAGCTGCACGTCATCATGGAACATATGCCCTTCGTAGGCACCCGGACGCGAATTGACGGTCTTGATATGGTAGTACTGCACGTCAATCACCTGGTCCGTCTCGATGCGTGTCATCTGTACCCCATTCCACTGCAGCCGCTCCACCACCTCGCGCCAGGCCTGCGGCAGCACATAGGCACGCGGCGTGGCCACCGTGATATCGGCCGGGAAGCTGTTGTAATAATCGATGTCGCGCTCCCACGGCTGCTTGCGGTCATAGGCCAGGCGCGTGTAGTTCCCCAATTCGCTCGGGCTGTACGTCGCGGCATAGCCCTTGAAGCGGAAGCGCGACGGGTGGGCTTCGTCCATGGCCCAATGCACCGGCCAGTCACGCTGGTCCCTGCCCTGGGCGCGCGCTTCACGGCGCAGCTTCTGGATCACGCCCGCCTGCGCCACCGTGAAGGCCAGCGTGGTTTCCACCAGCGCGCGCATGGACGCGTAACGGTCGGCGAAGGGCTTGAGCATATGCGTCTCCGGCATGAAGCCGATGGTGTGATGCAGGGCTGCGAAGCCGGTTGAAAAACGTGGCGTCTCGAGGAATTCGGCAATGCCGTGATCCGGGCTGTCCTTGACGGGATTAACGTACGGGCAGGTAGGCCAACCTCGCTGCGCCATCTCGGCAAACATATGGGGCAGCATGGTGTCGCGCAAAAAGCCACCCAGCGCGCCACCCAGCTTGTCGGCCTGGGTGTGGATCAAGGTCATGGTGTAGGGGTAGTCCGCGCCGTTGGACGTATGCGTGTCGACCATCACGTCCGGATCCCAGGCCGTGAAAAACTGATTGAATACCTGGGCCGTCAGCGTGTCGCATTTGATGAAGTCGCGGTTCAGGTCCAGGTGGCGCGCATTGCCGCGAAAGCCAAATTGTTCCGGGCCATCCTGATTCACGCGCGAGGTGTTGGCGCGGTTGATGCTGCCGTCCACGTTGTAAAGCGGGATGAACAGGAAGACCGTCTTGCCCAGCGCGGCCAGGCGCTCTGGCTCCACGCAAAAGTCGCGCACCAGGGCCATGCAGGCGTCCACGCCTTCCGGTTCGCCAGGGTGAATGCCATTGTTGTTGAAGAAGACGGGGCGCCCCTCGCGCTGCAGTTGTGCGCGATCGAACACGCCATCGGCAGTGACCACGCCCGCGTGGATCGGCAGGCCGGCATCGGAAGTGCCGATGCGGGAGAACGAGAGCACGGTGGGAAAGCGGCGCGCCAGTTCTTCGTACCAGGCGATGCACTGGGCATGGGTGGTGGTCTGGTTTTTATTGCCTTGCTCGTAAGGCGTGATCAGTTCGATGGACATGATGGACTCATGAAAAGTGAGGGTGTCGTTGTCGGCGCCGATCAGGCGGTAACCTCGATCGGCAATTCGATGGCAATGATGGTGCCTTTGTCTGGTTCGGAGCTAAAGGCAATCGTGCCGCCCAGCGCATACACGCGCTCGCGCATGCCGATGATGCCGATGCCCGATGAGGCGGTGCCGGTCGAAAAGCCGGCGCCGTCATCATCAATTTCAATGTGCAGCATGTCGCCCGAGTCGGACAGCACCAGGGACACCTGGGCATGGGTCGCGCCAGCATGCTTGAGCACATTCGACAGCGCTTCCTGGATGATGCGGTAGGCCGAAATGGCCAGTTCGTCGCCCAGGCCAGCGAAGTCGCCTTCGGAATGGAATTCGAAGCGGCACTCGGGATGGCTGGTGTCGTAGTGCCGTATCATTTCCTCGACCGCGCCGTGCAGCCCCAGCATCTCGAGCACCTCCGGGCGCAAACGCCGTACCAGGCGCCGCCCACTGGCGTACAGGTCCAGCGTGAGCTTGGTGATCGCTTGCGACTTGTGCTTGATTTCGTCGAGCGTGGGATTGGTTTCCAGCTTGCCGGCCAGGTGCAGAATGCTTTGCGACTCCAGGCGCGCCGCGATCAGCGAGGCGTTCAATTCATCGTGAATTTCAATGGCGATGCTCTTGCGTTCATCTTCAACGATGGAGTTCACTTTTTGAATCAGCTTGCGCTTGTCGGCGTCCGCGCGCAGCGCTTCATTGCGCGATTC
Organism: Massilia sp.; assembly: GCA_045810445.1. Lineage (GTDB taxonomy): Bacteria > Pseudomonadota > Gammaproteobacteria > Burkholderiales > Burkholderiaceae_D > Telluria_A. The sequence continues at coordinate 23,976 of JBJMVX010000046.1, read as the reverse complement.
GACCAGGTCCTTGGTGCGCTCGGCAACCTTGTTTTCCAGGTCCTGGCGCGACTGGCCCAACGCCACCGACATCTCGGTGATCGATTCCTGCAGCTCGCCCACCTCGCCGCCCGTGGTCACAGCCAGCGCGACGCGGTAGTTACCGCCCCGGATTTCACGCAGGGCGCCAATCGAGGAGTTCAGCGGCGTGGTCAGGCTGCGCGCCAAAAAGTAGGCCAGTGCGCCCGAGACAGCCAGCGCCAGCGCTGCCATCGCCAGTTCGATCTGGAAGCGGCGCGCCTGTTTGTCGAGCATGTTCGACGGCGACATGGTCACCCGCACATAGCCCACCAACTCGGTCGGAAAGGTGGGCGGCTTGGTGTCGCTCGAGCCCGAGACATGGGGTACGCCATTGTCGGAAAACAGGTTGATCCAGGTGACCTGCTTCATGATGGGTGCTTCGTAATAGCGGTTCTCGGCGTCGGCTGCCGCTTGCGAGGCGACGCTGATGGCGACCTTCTGCTGCGCGTCCACCACGTCGATGCGGAAGATGCTCTTGTCCGACTGGACCAGGCCATTGATGGTCAGGCGCAAATCGGCCAGGTTGCCGGAGATGACGTTGTATTCGCTCGTCTCAGCCAGCGCCTTGGCCAGGATGCGACCACGCTCGGCCAGCTCCTCGGCCACCTGGGCGCGGTGCGAGTACCAGGAATAGCCAACAAAGGAGGTAAACAGGAAGGCCACCGGCAGCATGGTGATGAAGGCCATGCGGGTGCCGATGCTCCAGCTTTGCCAGAAGCGCAGTTTTTTCGTCATGGTCGCCTCGTTTGCGGTTCGCGCCCGAACTTGCGCGCCTCATCACTCATCGTCACCTGCAGCGAGCGGGCCACGCCCTCGTTGATGATGGTGCGGAAGTAGCGTGGAAATTGCGGTGCGCCCAGTTCGCCCGTGGCCACGAATTCGGTGGCCAGATCGGCCACCTGGGCGTTGATGTGTTCGATGTTCGAGTACGTCGTGGCCAGCGCGCCGGCGCGCACCATGTCGGCCGAAAAACCGATCACCGACTGGTTGTGGCGGTAGGTCGAGAGCAGGATGTTGCGGAAGTTCTCGGCCGAGTACACGGTGCGGTCCGGCATGGCCAGGAGGATCTGGGCCTGGCCCACGCGCTTGAGCGCAAAGTTGATGTCGTCGCCGGCAGAATAGTCTTCGATTTCCACCGTCAGCGGGCCATTGAGCAGGGGCTTCAGGAAGCCCGTTTCATGACTGACGATGGCAGCGACCCGCACCGGGCGCTTGTACAGGAGGGAGATCAGGCGCAGTTGGTCGACCGGCGCCGGCTCGGCGTAAATGGCCGTCATCGACTGCAGGCGCGCGGGCGGCACATCGGCTGTCACGGCACGCCACACCTGGCTGGAGGTGAAAGCGGCAATGACCACGCAGTCGCATTTGCGCGCGACCACATTGCGCAGGGCGACCGGCCCGATGGTCACCAGGACGGTGCGGCGCTTTTGCGCCAGCTCGGTGCGAAAGCCGCCGAAAATGGGCATCAGGCGTTTGGTCAGGTCGTCAGCGATGTGGCGCGTGACACTGGAGTCGTCGCCCGTGATGATCTGAAAGCGAAAGCCCGGCGCTTCCGTCGGGGTGGGCGCGCCGTGCGCGGCCGCTGCCACGCCGGCGGACAGCGCCAGCAGCGCGGCCAGCAGGGAGCGCCGCCAGCGGCCCCGCTGCGCCACTAAGGCTCGATCAGGCCGTGCTTGACGGCCAGCTTGGTGATGTAGGCCTGGCGGTGCACGCCCAGCTTTTCCTTGACCGATTGGCTGATATTGCTGATGGTCTTGGTCGAGAGGTTCAGCTTTTCCGCGATTTCTGCGTTGGTCAGTCCCTCGGCCATCAGCTTGAAAATCTCCAGACCCCGCTGGTCCAGCTGGGATTGGGGTGAGGCGTCGCCGCGTACGGACAGATTGGCCAGGCGCTCCGCAATTTGCGGCAGGAAATACAACTTGCCTTCGGCTGCATGGCGCACGGCCGTGGCCAGGTCGGCCGGGTCGCAATCCTTGGTCACAAACGCACGCGCGCCCAGGCGGTAGGTTTCCTTGATCAGGCTGTCCTGGTCGAACTGGCTGAGAAAGACGATCTTGGCAGTCGGAAATTTTTTCAGAATGCCCTCAGCCGCATCCAGGCCTGTCAGTTCGGTGCCAAAACGGATATCGAGGACCAGCACGTCAGGTGACAGTTCGGCGTACATGGCAGCGGCTTCTTCCGGCGACTTGGCCTGGCCGACCACGTCCATGCCCACGCCGGCGAGCGACATCGCGAAGCCGGTCATGACGATGGGATGGTCATCGGCCAGCATCACACGTATCGTTTTTTGCTCAGTCTGCACTTTTGATTCTCCAGTGTGTACGGCGGCCCGCTTACATCTGCTTACCAGTCAATGGCATCAATGTGTGGGAGCGAACGGAATGCGCCTGGCGCGTGTGTGATTATTTCACACATCGGAGCGCGAAGCGAGCGCCCCACCCGCAAGGGGAGCAAACCAGCACGCGCCCCTCAACGATACATTTGGCAACAATTTTTGCTGACTCCAGACTATCAAATTGCTAGGCACTAGCATATATTTGGTTCATGAATTAGCAGAAACCAGCTCAGACGCTGTCAACAATGGCGCTAGGGCACGTCAACCAGGAGAAAACCATGCATTTTTCAGACACTCATGACGGTAAAGGCAGCAAATTCACCAAGATCGCCGTAGTCGCCGCCCTGCACGTGGCCATCGGCGGGGCCCTGATCCACAGCATGAATTCGAAAACCTTCACCATGCCCAAAGTGATGGAAGACATGGTCATGCTCACCCTGGATGCGCCAAAACCGCCGCCACCACCGCCGGAGCCGCCCAAACCGCAGCAAAAGCCGGTGACCCAGCCGCAGATCGTGGCGCCCAAGGTGGAAGTTGAAGTACCGCAACAACCAGTTGAGCCCGTGGTTCAGGCCAGCACGGAAGTGACCCCGGCTGCCGATCCCGGACCTGCCACCCCGGAAGCGCCGCCAGCCGATCCCAACGCCGGCAAGATGTTCAGTGCCGCCCTGGCAGACGCGAATGGCTGTGCCAAGCCTGACTATCCTGCCAAGGCTGCGCGCAATGGCGACACCGGGACCGTGGCACTGGCCTTGCTCATTGGTACCGATGGCCGGGTGACCGATTCGCGCATCCAGCACTCGAGCGGCTCCAAGGAACTCGACCATGCGGCCCAGGCAGCGCTCTCGATGTGCAAGTTCAAGCCAGCGATGAGCAACGGCACGGCGCAACCAGCCTGGGGCAAGATCGCCTACGTCTGGACGCTCGACTAAGCGCGCAGCACAGCTTGACGCCCCGCCCGGCACACGCCCGGCGGGGCGTTTTGCCGTCTGGACTGCCAGCAGCTGTTGGCAAAAACAACAGTCACGAAATACTACCATCAAAGAGCTTTTCTTTTGCTATGTCCTAGCATATATTAACTCCAGGGCACAGAATAATGAATCAAAACCTGGAGAACACCATGCGCGCTTCAAGCACTTACCAAACCAACGGAAGCAGAGCAACAAAGATTGCCATTGTGACGGCCCTGCATCTGGGCGTTGCCGTGGCCCTGATCAACATGAAAGTGTTCACCCCGCCCACGGCGCCGCCAACCACGTTCCGCCCCCTGCCGCCAGACGCACCCAAGGTCGAGCCCGAGAAACTCAAGCCCGTGGCTGCGCCTGATCCGGTGGCCCCGCCCGTGTTCCGGCCGGACGTTCCGCCCATCCCCAACGCGCCGCCCGATGTCATCACGACCAAGGTTCTGCCGCCCGGACCACCGCCGGAGGTCGGCAAGGGGACGGTGATCGAGACGGGCCCGATCGCCACCGATCCGGTGGTCGTTCCGAAAAAGGCGGCCTACATGCCGCCGCTGGCCGCGGCCAAGGATTGCGCCCTGCCCGACTACCCGGCGCGCGCCGCCCGTGAAGGTTTGACCGGCACCGTCACCCTGTCGCTGCTCATCGGCGTCGATGGCAAGGTGGCCGACGCCAAGGTCCAGAAGAGCAGCGGCCACAAAGATCTGGACCGTGCCGCCATGGATGCGCTCTCCATGTGCAAGTTCAAGCCTGCCACCAGCAATGGTGTCGCCGAACCTGCCTGGGGCCAGATCGCCTACGTCTGGAATCTCGACTGACCCGTTTTCAAAAAACGCCCCGCACGGTCTACGCCGCGCGGGGCTTTTTCGTCGTCCCGCGCATCGCTTTCGGAACAGTCCATGCCCATCAAACCCCTGCTGGAAAAATCCGGCATCGCGCTCGTGTTGCTCACCTTGCTGGCACTGGTCATGCTCGCCTGGCTGGCGCTGCGCCCCGTCAGTGCCCCGCCCGCACTGGGCAGCGATACACCTGCTGCGGCCTTTGCCACCGCGCGCGCCCTGCCAGCCTTCAAGTTCCTCGCCAGTGCCCCACGGCCGATCGCCAGCGCCAATAATGCGCGTGCGCGCCAATACATTGTGGAGCGCTTGCAATCGCTGGAGCTCGCGCCGCAGGTGCAAAGCGCCAGCGCCCAACAGGCCAGCGTCAATTACACCGGAGGCCTGCACCTTGACGTCGGCGTTGCCCACAATATTCTGGTGCGCGTCGATGGCCAGGCCAAAGACCACGCACAACGCCCTGCCCTGCTGATCGCCTCATATTACGACAGCGCCCCCGACCGGATTGGCGCTGCCGGCGCCAGTTCAACCGTCGCCGCCATGCTGGAAACCCTGCGCGCCCTGCAGCATGGCTCGCCCCTGGCTAATGACCTCATCTTCCTGTTTGCCGATGGCGAAAAAGCCGGCGCATTGGGGGCCCACGCCTTCGCAGAACAACATCCCTGGGCCGGCCACGTGGGCCTGGTGCTGCAGTTCGACGCGGCGGGAAACAGCGGGCCGCTGCTATTGACGGCCTCGCGCGGCGGCGACGAAGCCCTGGTGAAAGGCTGGCTCGCGGCGGCGCCGCTGGCCGTGGGTTCCTCGGCCCTGCCACTGCTGGTGCGCGAGGCGCCTGCCCTGTTGCAGGGCGGGCCGCTCGATCACATCGGCAAGGCCGGCATGCGCTTTGCGAATATCGAAAGCAGCGCCGGTTACCGCGCCTCCTTCGATACCCCGGAGCTCGTTTCCCGCAGCACCATGCAGCATGCCGGCGAGACCATGCTGGCCCTGACGCGGTATTTCGGCAACCAGGCGCTCGCTGACATAGGCGGGGGCGAGGCCGTCTACTTTTCGCTGCCGCTCCTGGGCCAGATCCATTACAACAGCGAGCAGGTGTGGCCGCTGACACGCCTGGTCTGCTTCATGCTGTTTCTCGCCTGCTGCGTGGCGGTCAAACACATGGACATGGCATTGCGCCAGTTGGGCGCCGGCGCCATCGCCTTTCTCCTGCTTGGCTTTGCGCTGGCCCTGACCGCGATCACGCTGTGGAAGGGTTTTCCCGGCCTGCACCAGAACTACGACCCGCTGGCCAGCGGCGCCGGCGCGCGCGATCGCTGGTACTTCCTGGCCTACGTCACGCTGGGCATGGCCGTCTTCATCGAGCTGCAACGCCTGCTGCATAAGGTGATCGGCATTCCCGCCACCACCCTGGGCGCACTGCTGGTGCTGGTGCTGCTGCTGGTCGGTGCCAGCTGGATCACGCCAGGCGCGAGCTACCTGCTGGCCTGGCCCATGCTGAGCACCCTGCTCGCTTACGGGCTGCTGCAAGTGCCGCGCCTGGCCGCCTTGCCCGCCCCGATCCGCATGGGCATCCAGGTCGCTGGCGTGGCGCCGGCCATTTTGCTGCTCGCCCCCGTGCTGCAGCAGGTCGCCACCCTGTTCACGCCGGAACGCAGCGCCCTGCTCATGCTGGTGCTCTCTGCCCTGCTGGGGCTGGGCACCACCTTGCTGGCCACCCTGCGCCGCCGTTTTGTCGCGCCCCTGCTGATGCTCGCCTGCGCCGGCGCGCTGCTGACCGCCACCGGCACCCGCCAATACGATCAGGCGATGGTCACGCCCAACCGCATGACCTACGTGCATGACGCCTACAGCTGGAAAGCCTGGTGGATCATGCCGGCCGAACCGCTGGATGCCTGGTCACGGCCCTTCTTTGCCAACACGGGCGGGCCGCGCGAACTGCGTGAAATCTACGGTGCGCCACGCGCCGAACAATGGGTGGCGCGCGCCGCCCGCAAACAGCTTGCCCTGCCCGACATCGTGGTGCTGCGCGACGACGACGATGGCGACTCGCGCAAGATCGCCTTCACACTGCGCTCGAAAAACAAGGCGCCTACCATCGAGCTGCGGGTCGATGGCGCATCGACCTTGCGCGCCGCGCTCGATGGGAAGGTGGTGACCGGCCATGAAGCAAAAGCCTGGTCCATGAGCCTGCACGGCACGCTTGACAGGCTCCACCGCTTCGAGCTGGTGCTCTCGTCGGGCAGCATTGCCCGCGTGTACATCGCCGAGCGCATTCCCGGCCTGCCTGGCGCAGTCGACGCCGCGCGCCCGGACCACATTCCGCTGACCGCCATGACAGTGGCGTCCGACATGCTGGTCTTCCGATAGGGCAGTGGCAGATGCTGCCGGCCCTGGGGTAAGATGGCGCATCGCCCTCTGCCCTTCCAAGGAATCCATGTCCAAGATGCTCCTCACCCTTGCGGCCAGCCTGGCCCTCGCCTTCCCCGCGCACGCTGCCGCTCCCGTCGTCAAGGAAGCACCTCTGCGCGCCCATCTTGCCTTCCTCGCGAGCGACCTGCTGGAAGGGCGCGGCACCGGACAGCGCGGGGGCGACCTGACCGTGGCCTATCTGGAAGCCCAGGCCATGGCGCTGGGACTGCAGCCGGGCAATGGCAACAGCTTCCGCCAGGCCGTCAGCATCGCCGGCGTGCTGGCCACACCAGCGGCAAGCAGCATCACCATCGACGCCGGCGGCGCGCCATTGGCGCTGGCCTTCGGCAAGGACTGGGTGTGGGGCCCGGGCGACGCCAAACCCGAGCACCACTTCGACAATACCCCCATGGTGTTCGTCGGCTACGGCATCACTGCCAGCGAAGAAGGCTGGGACGACTACCGTGGCGTGGATGTGAAAGGCAAGGTGGTGGTGGCCATGGTCAACGACCCCGTGCCCACGAGCGCCGAACCGGACCGCTTCGGCGGCAAGGGGCTGACCTACTACGGACGCTGGACCTATAAATTCGAAGAGGCCGCGCGCCACGGCGCCGCCGGGGTGCTGCTCATTCACACCGATGCCTCGGCCTCGTACGGCTGGAGCGTGGTGCAAAACAGCTGGACCAGCGAACGCTTCCAGCTCGCGCGCGGGACCATGGGCGCCGGCATGGACGGCTGGATGACCGAAGCGAGCGCGCGCGCCCTGTTCAAGGCCGCCGGCCAGGACCTGGACACCCTGCGCGCCGCAGCCGAAGTGAAGGGCTTCAAGGCCGTGGCGCTGGGCGCTGCCGTCAAAGGCGACGCGCGCGCCACCGTGCGCCAGATCGAGCAGTTCAATGTGGCCGCCGTGGTACCTGGCACCGACCCGAAACTCAAGGATGAGCTGGTGATCTACAGCGCCCACTGGGACCACCTGGGCAAACAGGGCGATGGCGCCGACACGATCTACAACGGCGCCGTCGACAATGCCTCGGGCAGCGCCGGCCTGCTGGCCATGGCCCAGGAAGCGGTCAAGTCGCCGGCCCGGCGCAGCCAGATGTTTTTGTGGGTCGCCGCCGAAGAACAGGGCTTGCTGGGCAGCGCAGCCTACGCCGAGAGCCCTTTGTGGCCGGCCGCAAAAACCGCCGCCAATCTGAATCTGGACAGCCTCAATTTTGTCGGCAGCGTACGCGACGTGGGCACCGCCGGCAGCGAACGCAGCGACTTGGCGGCCATGGCCGCAGCCAGCGCCAAGGCCATGGGCTTGAGCATCAGTCCTGCCCAGCCAGACCTGTCGGGCGGCTACTTCCGCAGCGACCATTTCAGCTTTGCCAAGGCCGGCATCCCGGCGTTTTCCATCCATGGCGGCAAGGACTACGTGAAAAATCCCGACGCGGCCAAGGCCAAGTCGGACGCCTACCGCGCGCGCTACCACCAGGTCACGGATGAATACGACCCCAGCTGGGATTTGTCGGGCATGGTGCAGCAGGCCCAGTTCACCCTCAATCTGGGGCGCGCAGTGGCCGATGCGCCACGCATGCCAGCGTGGAAAAAAGGCGATGCCTTCGGCAAGCTGCGCGCCAGCGGCAACTGAGCAGCGCTGCACCTATTTTTTGCAGCCTCCAACATTGCTCCACATTTGGCGGCAACCATGTCTATTCCCACACAACGCTGAAAGCCTGACATGAAACCATTTGCCGCCCTCACCCTCCTGCTGTGCACCAGCGCCTTCGCCGCGCCCGAACGCGGACAGGAACCACCGCCGCGCCACGGCCCGCCACCGGAGGCGCTGGCAGCCTGCAAGGGCAAGGCTGAAGGCAGCGCCGCCGAACTGACCACGCCGCGCGGTGAAAAGCGCCAGGGCACCTGCCACATGGTGCTCGTCATCGACCAGGAGGCGCCACCGAAGCAACGCTAGGCGCGGCGCGCACGGCGCTGGACAGGCCGAGGCGGGATGGCTACACTCTTTGCAGTTGCACAAAGATAAACCCTCCCTCTTCGACTGGAACGCCACTTGCTATCGCTCCCCAAACAGCTTGCCCTGGTGTTGGCCGCCCTGTTCTTCATGGCCAGCACCGCCCTCGCCGCCCCGGTCGCAGGCGACATGGCGCCGGATATCTTCGGCAAGAACCTCAAAGGCGAGTCGCCCAAGCTTGCCGACTTCCAGGGCAAGGTCGTGGTGCTCACTTTCTGGGCCACCTGGTGTCCCTACTGCCTCAAGGAGCTGCCGATCCTGGAAGGGATACAGCGTGCGGGAAAAACCAATGTGCAGGTGGTGGCGGTGAACCGCGAATCGCGCGACGTCTTTCGCGCGGTCGAACGCCATCTGAACACGCTCACCATGCTGCTCACCTACGACCCTGGCAATGAGGGCGCCAAAGCCTACGGCGTGAGCGGCATCCCGCATCTGGTCATCATCGGGCGCGATGGAAAGATCGTATCGGTGCACCGCGGCTACGGCGAATCGTCGCTGCCGGAAATCCTTGACGCCATCAACCTGGCCATTGCCACGCCCGCGCCTGACGAACACTAGCCTCGGTGCGGTAGGCCGTGGCATCATGCGTTTTTCAGATTTGCAATAATGAGGCAGGCATGAGCGTCATCATCTGGGGCCGCAAGCGCGTTGAGAAACACATCGGCTTCGTGGCCGATTACTGCCCCATGTGCGTGGGCGTGCGACCGTTTGCGCTCGAGCGCATCGGCATGGCCGGCCATGTGTATTACATCACCACAGGCGAAGGCGATCTGGTCGGCTACCAGATCGGCTGCCTGGAATGCCACATCCTGCTCAATGGCCAGCATGAGCGCTACGCCGCCTTTTCGCCCAAGGTCGAACCGCTGCCCGAGCTGACGCGGCTCACCTTCCCCAATCTGGCCGAGTACCACCGCAGCCGCCTGGCGCTGGAACACCAGGTGCGCACTGCCCTGCCCAGCCTGCCGGAAGATACGCGCCGCAGCCTGATCCTCGAACCCTTCCTGCTGCTCTCGGCCAAGGTCACCAGTTATTTTGAAACCACCCATTTTGAGCGTGGCAATACCTTCATCAAGCGCGACATCCTGCCCGTGCTGGCCAGGACACTGGCGCGACTTCAGCCGGCCGAGCAGGAAATCAAGGGCGCGCTCACGCGCTTGACCCAGCTCAGGCACGTCATCGGCAAACGGGTGCAGGTAGACGAGTTGATGCACGAACTGGAACTGCTGCGCGTCCACACCCCACCACCAGGGGCGACCAAGATTGGCAAGATCGATTGGAACAATCCGGGTATGGCCGCTCACCATCGCGCCCGCTCGGGTCTTGTCTTGTTACCCCACCAGAAGGCAGCGCGCGTCATGCTGATATGGGGTTGCGTCGCAGTCCTCTACAACCTGGGCCTGCTCATGTCCATGGTCGACGATCAGATCGGCAAGAACAGCTATGCGGTGTCGATGCTGCTATTCGGCTTTGTCGTGGCACTGACCGGCATCGTGAGCGCCAAGGCTGTCCGCGAGCACAAGGACTGGGGCCGGATAGCGGGACTGCTGTTTGGTGCAGGCAGCCTGATCAATCTCCCCTTCGGGACCGTGCTTGGCGGCTACGTAATCTGGCAGTTATTCAGGCACTGGCACAACGACGCCTAGACCTGGGTGCTGCCGGTTCACCGCCGTACCGGTCGTTGCAGGTAGACGACATCGTGCAGCGTGCCGTCCACCATCAAGGCTGCCGGCGCACAGCCAAATTCGACAAAGCCCAGTTCCTTGTAGAGAAACAGGGCTGCCGCATTGCCTTGGGTGACCGTCAGTTCAATCTGCAGCACCCCATCCATCTCGGCAGCGAGCGCCAGGGCTTGCGCCATCAGTTGCCGGCCCAGGCCTTGTGCACGGTAGCCCGGCGCGACATACATGCCGCCAATGAAGGCCTTGTGGCGCAGCTTGGCCGCCGTTTCGCGGCCCAGGCCAACCACGCCGACCAAGGTATCGCCGTCAAAGGCGCCGAAGCGATTGCGACCGGAATCGGGCGCCATGTGCGCGGCAATGCTGGTGATGGGCGTGTCGCGCTCTTCTTCGTAGCTGGAACTAAAGGCAGTTGGCGTCTCGCGCAAAGCCTGCAGGCGCAACGTTTGATAGCTGACTGCATCGGCGGGAACAAGACGGCGTATGAGCATGAAAGCCTGCCGGAACGCGGCAGAAAAATCGGGATGGAAGCATTGGCGGCCGGCGGAGCGCATGATGATGCGACCCGCCAGCTTGCGAGACTGACTAGTTCAGGACTGCGCACGCCATGCGCGCGCCGCCACCGCCCAGCGGCATCGGATGGTCGGCGTGGTTGTCGCCGCCCACGTGGATCATCAGGGCCCTGCCATGCAGATCGGCCAGCTTCAAGCGTGGCGCCAGCACGGCCACATTTGCGTTGCCCTTGGCGTCGACGACCAGCGGTGGCAGATCGCCGCGGTGACCGCTGCCCCACGGCAGGCCGTGCTGCTTGCTGTTGTCCGGATCATAGTGGCCACCGGCGGCCAGCGCAGGCACCGGCTTGCCGTCCTTCATGTCCGGCGCGCAAGAGCCTTTTTCATGCACGTGGAAACCATGGATGCCCGGTTCGAGGCCCGTCAGCGAGGGCGTGAACACGACACCGTAGGGCGTCTCTTCAATGGCCACCGTACCGAGTGCAGCGCCATTGCCGGTTGCCGTCACGGCAAACATGGTGACCGGCTCCGGGCCGGCGGCCATGGCCAAGGGGGCGATGGATGAGATTGCAAACAGCAAAGCAAGGCGGGAAAGGGCAGGCATTGCGCACTCCTTGAAACATGAATGGATGCAAATTTTATATCATTTCCAGTGGCTTTGGCAGGCAATCTTGAGCGGCCGGCTGGGGCAGCGCGAGCGCGCCTAAGCGCTCTCGCGCGAGGCACGGTGACGCTGGAAATACCTGCCCAGCTCCGCCTTGAAGCGCTCCTTGTGCGCCCCGAGGTCAGGCAGTTTGATCTTGCGGCTCCTGGCGCTCGCGTCGCCCTTGTCCAGGACCAGGATCAAGGTATCGGACAAGTAACCTGCCTCGTACGTCATGTCCTCGATCTCATCCCAGGAGACCAGGTCGCCCTTGGGCGTGGTCAGGCCGTCGTAGGCGATGGTCAAGCTCGTCTTGTCGCCCAGGGCGAATAGCTCGCCGGGGAAGTACTTGAGCACGAGGGCGGTTTCCTCCTCGCCTGCGGGGCGGTAGCGGTAGGCCAGGGTGTGCTCATGGTGTTGGGCGAAACGCGCCTCGTAGGCCTCCCACAGGCGGGTCTCGATGGCAGGGGCGGTCGTGATGTCGTCAACCCAGCTGTCGGCCAGGGGCGTCGCCAGCACGGCGCCAAACTCGGCGGGCGCAATCCTGGTGTCGACATTGTCCATGCGCTCTTCGAGTTGGGGGTGGGAATCGAATGGATGGGGCGTGCTGGCCGTGGCCATGATGCTGACAAATTCAGCGGAACTGGAAAACGGCGCCAGGCCCTCGGCCACAAAGGTCGAGATGCCAATCTGCGCGCTGTGGGCAGTGGCGCGGGCGAACAATTCCTGCTCGATCTTGTCGCGGTAGCTGCTGTAGGCGGCGACCTTGATCAGGGAAGTGACGATCGCCTTCGCGCTGACGGTGTCAGCAGCCGTGCGGTCGGCCAGAAACTCGCGCGTACGGCTGTCGCGCTTGAGGGCGATTTCGACGATGGTGCGATACAGGCTGAGCGAGTAGAACGCTATCCAGGTCAGAAAGCTTTCGCCCATGGCGCGGCAATAGGTGTCGAACTGGGCCAGCTTGGGGCCAAGCGCGGCGCTGTTGCTGGTGTCGCCACCATGCAAATGGCTCAGTTCATGGGCCAGCACGGCGTCCGCTTCGTGACGGTCCAGCACGCGCAGCAATGGCAGGCTGACGTACAGCGAGCGCCCTTCCAGGTGCTGCTGCTGGACCTCGATGGCCGCCTCCGTGACAAAAAAATTGGCGTCGATGCCGCCGATAATATGGTCGGGCGGCGCCGTGCCGATCTGACCTGCCAGCGCGCGGATGCGGGCCCACAGGGCTGGCGCATCGGCCTCGCTGATGGTCTCACCGTCCAGATGCAAGTCGGAAGGAATATGCGCGAACATCTCCGTGATGGCAGTGAAGGCGCCCCCCACGGCCAGGATTGCCGCCAGCACGATGAGCTTGATGACATAGATCTCGAGAAAATAGGCAGACAACCAGAACGAGAGCCACACCAGCATGGCACCCTGCAGCACCACCTCGATGGCGCTGCTGATGGCCAGCAGGCGCCAAGCGAGCACGATGCTGCGGAACTGGGCAGCGCGACCGTGAAACGCCATTCGTCCCAGCGCGGCGATGGCCAGGAGCAGCAGCAGGCCGCCGGCCAGCGTGAACTGGGACACACGCTTGGCAATGTAGAACTGCCACTGGGCGCCAAACGGTTCGCAGAAAATCTCGGAGAGGGTATCGGCGCCGGTCAAGGTGCAGGTGGCCGAGGGGGGCTGGACGGAGAGCAGGGCCAGCATGCCCTGGGCATTGTTGTCGACCGTCCCCCTGGCCTGAATTTCCTGACTGATGGACGCGACAATCTGCGCGTCCCAGCGATGACTGGCAAACAGGCAAAATGCCAGTGTCAGCGCTGGCAAGAGCAGCAGCCACAGCGCCGTGCGCCCCGCCGTGCGCCATAATTCGGTCTTGATCGTGTCCATCGAACGCATGCAGCCTCCTTAATAATTGAGCAATTATTACAGGAAGCCGCCCTGGCCGATAGCATCCGGGCCATTATTTCTCGCGCCGAAGAACGCCAGGTCTACTTTTTCCGCTTCGCTTCCCAGCTGGCGATGAATTGATCCCATGGCTGCTTGTCGCGCGCGCTATCGACCATGGACCAGCCCATCACCCCTAGCAGCAAGGCCCCCAACCAGGTCACGACAGCGTAGATGATCACTTCCAGCCCGTGGTGGGAAGGCCCCAGCAGCCACCAGAGCACCAGGCCGGCGGCCGCCAGCAGCAAGGCGCTGCCAATGGCCAAGCCCACGCGCGGATAGGCTTTCGACAGAAACGAGGCGACAGTGGCGAGCGCGGTGAAACCAAACAGCCAGGCAAAGTCGGGAACGATCAAGGATGACAGGCCTGCCGCCAATACGGAAAACACCACAAAGGCGATCGGTCCCATGTGAGAAGGCGGCGTGCCCGGGTTGGCATCCTGGTCGGCCTGGGCCGCCGGCACCGCGACCGGCGTGGCCGCTTCACCGCGCTCGGCGCGTGCGGCACGCTTTTGCAGCTCGTTTTGCGCCACGCCGCGCGCCAACTGGGTCAGTTCAGCCGTCGCCAGCCTGCTTTCTATGGTGGCGCTGGGCATGGCTTTGTACAGCTTGACCAGGGTAGTTTCCAGATCGTCGGACATGATGTGTAGTGCCAGACAATCCGGCCCGTGTGAATGATGGTGGCTGCAACAGCAGGCGGCGTCAGCCTGGTTTTCCGAGATGCCATGGCGCGCGCCGTTCTATTGTACAAGTGCTCGCTGAAACGACGCTACTAGCGCGACGGCTTGGCGCCCATCTGTATGGTCGCTTCAAGCGGCCGGATCGGCGGCAAAGTCGCCGAGTTCATCGCGCGCCACATTGGCAACATATTCCACAAGCAGCAAGGGCAGGCCAGGCACAAACTGCGAGACCGCATAGCTGCGCGCGCCATCGTCCCGAAATACCTCCAGCACCAGTTCGCGCACCGGATCCTGGCGGTACACTTCAAAACCCAGTCCATTGCGCTGCCCATCGCTGGCCAGCACAAAGGAATATTCCACGTCGTCGATCTTCATAGCTCCTCCACCTTGGGTGAACGAATCACTACTGAGTCAGGGATGCCTCATGCTGATAGGGTCGCTTGCAGATATCAGGCATAGCGTGCCTGTATCGCCTGCACATAACTGGCCACATTGCTCGCGTAAAAACCCGAGCTATTGATGTTATTGAACTCGATGACCTTCAAACCATCTTCGGTCAGGCCAAGGTCCACCACAAAGGCGTCGGCTGGCGTCCAGCGTGCGATGAGCGCGCGGGCGTAGTCGAGCACGTAGTCTTCCACGTCGGACGAGATCTGCGGCCTGCCACCTGCCTTGTACAGCGAGCCGGTCACCACCTGCTTGCCGACCACGAACAGGCGGTACTCACGAAATAATTGGCGCACGGGCGAGACAATCACCGCCAGTGGCAACAGGTGCGCGCGGCCAGCGTCCTGGCGCCAGGATGCCAGCATCTCGGCATCCATGACCATGCCGTCGAAGGCCTTGTTGTCTTGCGCTGGACGGATGAAAAATGGGGCGGCTGCGGGGACTGCCACTTCGGCCAGCGTGCCGGCCACGTAGCGCGCGTTCAACATCTCATCGCCAAGGGCGGCGAGCCAGACGGCAAAGTCGAAGTTCTCGTTCAGGAAGCTGCCCGGGACCCACGCCTTGCTGCGCGCGATATGCGCGAGCCGGATCGCGCCGCAGACGTAGACCTTGCCGTCGAGCGCCAGGTCGGGGGACATCTCGTAACTGCCGTTCTTGATCGATACCGAGGTATGGGCGATGCCCTGCGCATCGAGCGCATCGACCAGCAACTGGTAGTTGCCCGGCTTGAAAATGCTTTGTTGAATGACCCAGTGCATATGATCTGACGGTAGGGAGTGAAAAACGTGGTGCAAACGAAGGGGATCAGATGGCTGGCATGCCTGCCGCACGCGCTATGTCGCCTATGGTAGCGCTTTACTGCCTGTGCTCGTGCTGGCGCACCGGTTTAACGCAACAGCGCCAGCAAGCCCGCGCCGTACAGGCCCCAGGCCAGCGCGATGCCGCGTTGTGGTGCCTTGAACCAGTAACGGTGGGCCAGCAACAGATAGGCGCTCAGGCCGCACAAGCCAAGTGCCAGCAAGAAGGTCGAGTGAAACAGCAAGCCCGTGCCTTCCAAGGCCAGGTAGCCGTAAATCAAGCCGAACAGGATGGCGCCAAGGCTATGGCTAGCATGAAAACCAAGCGCGGCGCGCCACATGCTGGTCTCGCGTGAGATGCGCGGTGAATCGGCCTGGAGCATGGCGACCAGGCCAGCATCGCGTGGATGAAAGGCGGACCCGCGATAGGTCAGCAGCAGGTGCATACTGCCGAGGAAAAAAATAAGGCCGGCGCTGGCGGCAATCAAGATGGCGGAAAGACTGAACATGGAAACTTTCTTGTCGGTTGAGGGCGGCGCGCATGCTCCACGCCGCGACGAATCACTTCGCTTGCACGCTGCCCACAAGCTGCTCGGTCAACTGCTTCGCGACATTGGCGCACAAGCTGTTCATACCCTGGAGGGCGTTGGACGAGGTGTCCTTCGCGACCGTCTCGGCCCCGCGAAACTTGATGCGGGTCGCGAGGATATCGCGTCCGGCCATGATGCCCAACATCACGCGCAGGCCGGGTTTGCGTTGACGAAATTCGGTGATGGCCACCTCGGCCGTTTCGCTGTCGGAGATGGCAAAACCGGCTGCCGAGGCTTGTTCGGCATAGCTCTGCTCAATCAGCGGCAGCACCTTCTCGTTCTGTTCACATTTGCCGCAATCCCAGCTCAGCACCAGTTTCGGCAGCTGCTTCGGTGCGAGGGCATTCGGCGCCGCCACGGTGGTGCTGGTCTCGCTCGCCATTGTGCGCTCGCTTGTCGCGCTTGCGCGCTTGGGCTTGGCCGCGTGGGCAGGCAGGGAAACAGCACTGATCAGCAGCACGGTGCACAGCGTGGTGGGGAGTCGTCGCATGCGTTTCCTTTCGAGGCGCAGTTAAGTGGATGGTGGCCATATTGTAGTAAATTGCGCCTCACTAGTCTTATATTTTTTATATTGTTGCGAGGCCTTGTCAACGGCAAGCGGTGCAGCCCACATGTGCCAATATAGCAACACCTTTTCCTGACCCGCGCCCGGACCACCTTTGAAACTCGATTTGCAATATTGCCCGCGCCACAAGGCGCAGGCAAAATGGGGGATGATGGTGGGCGATACACGCCACGCCAGCGGCTTGGCAAGCGCGTGCGCCCTGCCATTGCCCTGCCAGCGCCCCGCCAGGGCCAGCCAGACATAAGGGAAAGATGAGCTCGCACGATCAGCTACAGCAACAGTCCCTCTCCCCCGAGGCTGGCGTGCAGTCGCCGCAGCGCATGGCGCCTGCCGCGGCCAGCTTCGTGGATCAGCGCCCAGCGGCACTGGCCCAGCGCAAATTACAACAAGAGATCAACCAGAGTCCCCGTGTCAGCCAGTTCGCGCAGATGCAGGCGCTGGCCAACCAGGGTCCGGCCGGCGCTGCCGGCTTGCCGCCCCGCTTGAAGGCCGGCATCGAGGGTCTCTCCGGCTTGAACATGGACACGGTGCAGGTGCACTACAATTCGGCCAAGCCGGCGCAGTTGGCAGCGCACGCCTATGCCCAAGGGACCAATATCTATCTGGCACCGGGCCAGGCAAAGCACTTGCCGCATGAAGCCTGGCACGTGGTGCAACAGCTGCGCGGACAGGTCAAACCGACCTTGCAACTGCAGGCCGGGATCAGCGTCAACGATGACGCGCAACTGGAACACCAGGCCGATGTCATGGGGCATAAGGCGCTGCAACTGGGCGCGGCCCCATCGGCGCACGCTGGCCCGTCGGGCCACCCCGGCGTTGGCGCAGCGACCACCCGCTTCCCGGTCCAGGGCCTGTTTATTTTCCCGGCCATCGACGCGAGCAAATTCCAGTCCGAGTTTCACGCGACCTCGTTTGCCGGCAGGGTCAGTGTTCTGCCCATCCACGATGACGCCAGCGGTACCTATACCTCGGCCGGCGTGTGGGTCAGACAGGTCAAGCTGTCGGACGACAGGCCGCCAACCAAATTCGGGACCGAGGGCCAGCGTTCGCACACGGTTGCCTGGACCTTGCTGCGCACATCCATGCAGAAGCTGGGTGATCAAACACTTGATCAATTTATCGCCATTATCAAGGCGATGATCACGCACATGGACCATCCTGCCAATTCGCCCAAAGCGACGTTGGCCGCGACCGCTTTGCATACCGGGCTGATGGCAGGGCTTACCATCATGGCCGATGGTGCCAGGAAGGTGGCCATCGCCGAATGGCAGCAAGAAGCGAGCGACCTGCTCACCGATGTCGTCCACTATTACCAATTGTCGGAAGCGGCAACGTATGCCGACGGGCAGGCGGTTGGCCACGGTGAATCATCGAATATGGCCACGCTTCAAGTGGTGGAGAGCGCCTCGAAATTCGGCGATCTGTCCCAGGCCAACCTCAGCGCCGGGCTGCTCGCGGCAAGCGCCATGTTTGATGCAAAAAGTCGGCTCACGCACAAGGTCCTGGCCCAGGTCCTGCACCATTGGCTGCTCAATTTGCACCTCGCGTTTCCCGCGTTTGCGCGCAAATACCACGCCGATCTGGTCAAGAGCGCCATGAGCACGCTGGGCATCGACGCCGCCGGCCAGTTGCTCATGACAGCTGCGTTTGGCAGCGACTTTACGCTCGTGTCGCACCATGTGCTTGGCAAGAGCATGGGCCTGGGCATTACCAGCGACCACGACGGGCTCAGCTTTGCGATTCCGAGCGCCCATCAATCGACTTTCGTCGCCAACGTCAAGCTCAAGGGCGGCGTCGGGACGGCGGGCAAGCTGGCGCTGGAAAAACGCGACAAGACCGAGCTGCAGGCGACGCAGGTGGGCGTGGCACACTACGCCTCCGATCAAATCAGCATCGAGCGCCTCAAGGTGGCCGACGACAGGCCGGACACCCGTTTCGGCCATCTGCAACGATCGCACACAGTGGCCTGGACCTTTGTGCGGCGCCACTTGATGGGCTTTGCTGGTCAGTCCCTGCACGTGCTCCTGAACTTCATGCTGCACGAACTGGGCACCCTGAAAGAGGATATCGATTCACCGCAGCAGAACAGCAAAATTCGCTTCGATGCCAGCGGCACGGCCAGTAGTCTGCGTAGCGCTTTGCAAGCTGCAATCACCAATAAACACCAAGCCCCCCTGCACCAATGGCAAGCGGCCGTCAGCGAACTTGTGGAAACTTATGTCACGCTGTATCAGCTCTCGCGCTCGGCCACCTACGCCAAGGAAGAACGCCCCCAGGGGCACGGTGAAGCGTCCGCCATCGGCAATCTGGTCGCTGCCGAGCAGGCCCTGACGGCCATGGTCGACGACAAGGCCAAAAAGAAGTACATGAAGAAAAACGCCTTGAACCTCGCCAAATTTGCGGTGAAGCTGCTCGATGCGGTCATCGGCAATGGCAACCTGCAGCCGCAACAATGGAGGAACGCCGTGCTGCATTGGTTTGCGCTGATCAAGCAGAGTTATCCGGAACTGGTCAAACACCAGGTGTTCCTGGACGAATGCGAAAACCGCATTTCGCTGGCCGAGCCGGAAGCCAATACCCTGGTCGGCTACGCGCCCAGCAACGACAAGGAAAAATTATTGGTGAACCTGTACGAAAGCGCCAAGAATGAAATCAGCGCCTTCCCCGATATCTTCCAGAAGGATTTGAAGACCTGCATCCGGCTGCGCTTGAACGCCGATGGCTATGTGCCGCCTGACTATGATGTCTGGGACAAGATGATCGATGGCCTGAATATCCCCATCGCCTACCGGCGCGAATGGAGCAAGGTGCTGCTCGCGCACATGCGCAATACCAAACGGGGCGTGGTCAAGCCGATTCCACAGGCCAAGCATACTGACGACAATACCCCGAGCATTGAAAAACTGTCGATGGATGTGAACACCTACCTCGCTCGCGTGCGTGCAGATCATGACACGCTGTCGCAGGCGATCACGGAGAATTTCATCAAGAAGTCCCAGGGCAAGCCCAATGAGGCCTATGTCGCCACCAATGCACCGGCGCTCAAGGAAAGCATCAAGAACGGCATGACCGACGCGATACAGCTATCGTCCCTGTCGGAAATCGATAACTTCAAAAAGTGGTTTGAACTCCTCGTTTCCGTGAAAGGCGACATGAACTACCAAAACATCCTGGCGAAAGTCGTGCACGCCTAGGCCCACGACAGGCTCAGCTGTTGTGCAGGCCGCAAGGCCAGGCCATGCGCCAGGCCCCACACGATACCGATTTGCATGAGCGCCTCGCAGCGGCAGGATGCTAGGATTTGATCCCTGCTGTCGACTTTCACGAGACGAGGCGATCCATGAACAAGCTGACGCGACGTTCCTTCTTCAAAACCGCTGGCGGTGCCGCAGCTGGGCTGGTCACCTTGACCCAGGCCGGTTGCCATGAATCAGACCAGCATTCAGGCGCTGCCGCCAGGCAGGCGGCAAGCTATCTGTTCTTTCGCCCCGACGAGGCCGCAGCGGTCGATGCCATGACTGAACGGCTCATTCCTGCCGACGCGAACGGACCCGGCGCGCGACAGGCGGGGGTGACACGCTACATCGATCGCCAGCTCGCAGGCGCCTGGGGTGCGGGCGAGCGCCTGTATCGCGCCGGCCCCTGGCAACAGGGGCAGGCAAGCCAGGGCTACCAACTGCCTTTCACGCCGGCCGAACTGTTTCGCAACGGCTTGCGCGGTATGGCGGCGCTGGTACAACAGCAACATAAGACCAGCTTCGCCCATTTGAGCGCAGAACAACAGGACGCCTTTCTCGAGCGACTGCAACACAGTGTGCAGGATCTCGAGGGCGTGCCTGGTCATGTCTTTTTCGAATCGCTCCTGGCAATGAGCATCGAAGGCTTTTTCAGCGACCCCGTCTACGGCGGCAATCAGGACATGGCAGCCTGGAAGATGATCGGCTTTCCTGGCGCCTACGCAAGCTTCTACGACCTGGTGGACCAGCACGGCATCGCCTATACGCGCGAACCGCTGAGCATGGGCGACAATGGCCGCGGCGTCATCGAACTGCATCCACTGCACGGCCCGTCGGCCCACGCTCCTACCGTCCACGGAGGCAGCTGATGGCGACGACGCGACTGCCGGAAACCGATGCCGTGCTCATCGGCGTGGGCCTGGTGGGCACCATGCTGGGCCGCGAACTGACGCGCGCCGGCTTGAAGGTCCTTGGCCTCGAGCGCGGTTCGCCGCAATTCACGGTGCCGGACTTCCAGGGACCGGCCATGCACGATGAGCTCAAATATTCCGTACGCAAAGGGCTCATGCAGGACAATACCAAGGAAACCGTCACCTTTCGTAACCGCATCGACCAGGTGGCCTTACCGATACGGCGCTGGGAAAGCTTCCTGCCTGGCACGGGCCTCGGCGGCGCGGCGGTGCACTGGAATGGGCAAACCTATCGCTTCCAGGATCACGACTTCCAGATGCGCACCCGCACCACCGAGCGCTATGGGCGCGGCTTTAGCGACCCCGACTTGCAGATCCAGGACTGGGGCGTCAATGCCGCCGAGATGGAGCCCTACTACGACCGCTTCGAGTACCTGCTTGGCACCAGCGGCCAGGCCGGCGTCGTGCAGGGCCAGAAAGTCCAGGGTGGCAATCCTTTCGAGGACAGGCGTTCGCGTCCCTACCCCACCCCGCCCATGAAGGAGCCCTACGGGTCAGCGATGTTCCGCAAGGCCGCGGCCGGCCTCGGCTATCATCCCTTCCCCCAGCCCTCATCGAACCTGTCGCAGCCCTACACCAACCCGGAAGGGCTGACCATGAATAGCTGCATGTTTTGCGGCTATTGCGAGCGCTACGCCTGCGAGCACTATGCCAAATCCTCACCGCAAACCATCTTGCTGCCCGTGCTGCTCAAGGATAAAAACTTCACACTGAAGACCCAGGCGCAGGTGCTGCGTATTAACCTCACGCCAGACAAACAGCACGCGACCGGCGTCACTTACATCGACGCCAGCGGGCGCGAGTTCGAGCAGCCCGCCAAGCTGGTGATCCTCGGTTCCTTTGCGCTGAACAATGTGCGCATGATGCTGCTCTCGGGAATAGGCACTCCCTACGATCCGGTCAGCGGCAAGGGCACGGTAGGCCGCAACTACGCCTACCAGACCATGAGCGCCGTGCAGGTGTTCTACGACGAAACGGTCAACATCAATCCCTTCATGCGTTCGGGCGCGAACGGCACCGTCATTGCCGACTTCGTTGCCGACAATTTCGATCACGGGCCGCACAATTTTGTCGGCGGTGCCTATTTCGGCGACGTGATGACCAATGGCCGGCCCATTGAATTTCACCCTACCCCACCTGGCACGCCCGCCTGGGGCGCTGCGTGGAAAAGTGCCGTCGTGAAGCACTACAACCACACGGTGGCGCTCAATGTTCACGGCAGCTCGGTGGCAAACCGGCGCAACTATCTCGATCTCGATCCTGTCTACAAGGATGCATGGGGCCAGCCCCTGCTGCGGATGACCTTTGACTTTCCCGACAATGATTTACGCATGTCGGCCTTTGTCACTGCCAAGGCGCTGGAAGTGGGCCGTGCCATGGGTGGCCAGCAGGTGGCCGGTGGTGCGCGCAAGGGGCCTTACACCATCACCCAATACCAGACCACCCACAATACGGGCGGCACCGTCATGGGCAATGATCGCTCGACCAGCGTCGTGAACCGTTACCTGCAAAGTTGGGATGTGCCTAATCTGTTCGTGATTGGCGCCTCCGCGTTTCCGCAAAACGCTTCCTACAATCCGACCGACACCGTGGGCGCACTGGCCTACTGGGCGGCGGACGCAATCGTGCGTCAGTACCTGAAGCATCCCGGCCCCTTGGTGCAGGCATGAGCGTCAAACGCCTCCTCATCTGCGTGCTCGCTATTTTTTTTGCCATGGCGGCGTTGGCACAGCAGGACAATGGGGGCCGTCAAGGCCCATCGGCGCAGGCGGGCCAGCAAATCGCCACGGTCGGCGCGCCCAATGGCGTGACTGCCTGCACTGGCTGCCACGGTGCCCAGGGCGAAGGCAACCCATCTGCCAATTTTCCGCGCATTGGCGGGCAGTCTGCCTACTACCTGGACAAACAGATGAGCGCCTTTGCCACCGGCGCGCGCGACAATCCCATCATGGGTCCGATTGCCAAGGCAATGTCCGAGCAGCAAAGGCAGGACAGCAGCGCGTATTACGCATCACTGCAGGCGCCCTCCCCGCCAGCGACGGGCGCGTCGGCGGACGCGGGGCAAACGGCGCGCGCGCGCCAGCTGGCCACCGTGGGTGACGAAACGAAACAGCTGCAAGCATGCGCGAATTGCCATGGTCCGGGCGGGCGTGGCGAAGCGCCCGCCTATCCCTACCTCGCCGGCCAGCATGCATCCTATTTCACGGCCGCGATGGGCGAATGGACATCAGGCCAGCGCAACACCGACGGGAGCGGGCAGATGCCATCGATCGCAAAGCGGCTCAGTGATGAGGAAGTTGCCGCTTTGGCCGCGTATTTTGCAGCGCAACCAGTTCCGACAGCGGCGGCTCTGGCCGTGAACACACCGGCAGGCTCGCGCGCACGACCGGCAGTGGCGGCAACAGCAGCCGCTGGCGGCCCACGCGGCGCGACAGCCATGCCGGCCGGCATAGGCAGCGAACAGGGCTCACCGCTGACGGGAGGCGGTCAGGGTCCGGGTGGGGGTGGCGCCACGCAAGCGGGGCAAGCTGAACAGCCAGTCCAGCCGCCGCCAACGAAGAAGAAATAGCGCTTGTGTTGTCAGGCAGGGCCGTCAACGACGGCTGTTCGATGCTCATCGCGCCGCAAGGTCACAGGCAGACCTCATTGTTTGAGGTCGCCAACTTGTCGCTACGTGGGTGCTTCTTGCATTCGATTTTCGCGTACCCATCAACCTTCTTTGCCAAGGCCTTGTTCTTGAGTGTCAAAACAAGCCCGGACATGATGCCCTCGCTAAGCACCAGCTCGTTTTCGCGCAGATCCCACACAAAGATATTCGGCTTCCTTCCCGCCCCCATATCCTTGAGGCCACGGGGCTTGCCGTATTTGCGCGTGAGCGACTGTTCCAGCTGCGCCAGCTCCTCTGGGCTCAGGTCCTTGAATGGCGATTTCACCTTGGCGAACATGTTATGGGTTGGTGCGGAGACGGCATACAGAACCTGGTCGACAAACGCATAGCGGGCAACCGGGAGCGTTTCGAAATCGACACCGTCAACCGTCACAAGCAGCACCTGCTCCAGCCCCAGCTTGCGCTCGCCATCCATCGTCAAACTACCGCCGCCTATTGCCAAATGCCCTTCGCTCACAATCCTGGCATCACCCGCCGCCCATAATTCGCGCGCCTCGGCCAGCGTTGTTTTTCCGATGACTGGTGATTGTGCGACGTTCTGATCGGCACGTGCCGCAGGCAGGACGAGCAACAGCACCACGCCCATCGCAAGAATGCGCAGGGCATGTTGGACAAGGGTGCGAGGGTGTGCGGTCAAGTGCATGGT
>JBJMVX010000045.1:0-6927 GCA_045810445.1 Massilia sp. | reverse complement strand
TCGGCACCACCTGTGTATGGGTCCTCGCTTTCGCAAGGACAGTGTGGTTGGTCAGCACAAAAAAAACCTGCCGAAGCAGGTTTTTTTGAGGTGCAAACCGATCAGAACTTGTAGCCGATCGCAATGCCTACCGCTTCCGGATTGAGCGTCAAGTCCTGGTGCTGGCCGGACGAGAAGTTCACATTGGTCTTCAGGAAGGTTTTCGTCACGAACAGGTCAGCGTAGTAGCGCGCGTTGATGTTGTAGACCAGACCGAGCTGCAGCGTGGCGGCCAGCTTGCTCTTGACCTTGAAGGTAGTCGGATTCGGGCTGCCAATATCGGACACCGCCGTCAAACGACCCGAACCCGTCTCGTGGGTGAAGTACGCATAGGTCGCGCCGACGCCCACGTAGGGACGCAGCATCGCGTCCGGCTTGAAGAAGCGATACTGGGCAAACACGGTCGGTGGCAGCGAGCGTACAGTGCCCAGTTCACCAGTACCGGAAATCGAACCGGCGCCGTAGATCTTGTGCTTGTACGGCAAGCCCAGCGCCACTTCGGTGCTGATGTTGTCGGTGAAGCTGTAGGTAAAGCCAAAGGTCGGCTGGGTGTCGGCACCGATATCGGCCTTCGAGCCTGGCAGTGCCGGCGCGCTGACGTCGCCACTTTCCACTTTTGGCGTGATCTTGGTGACGCCGCCCTTGACGGTCCACTGCTCTGCCGATTGCGCCATGGCTGCCGGGGCCGCCACGACCGCTGCGGCAACCAGCATGCCGGCGATGCTATTGAGACGTAATTTCATGTTTTCTCCGTATTCTTATTAGGTCGGCGCGGCTTACAGCCAGCCTTTGATGATCATTTGTTCGGCCACGTATTTCGCAATCAGCGAATACTCAAACGGGGTCGGGTGCACATCGTCGGCAAACATGAAGTGGCTGACGTCGCCGGTGATCACGTTGCTGGCCTTGCACACGAGCGAGGAGCCGCCCAGTTCATTGGTGGCGCAAGCTGGCGTGCTGGTGTTGGTCAGGCCGTAAGGACCAGGATTGATGACCTCGTCATGACTGACCGAGAACAGGTCCACGTACAGCACTTTCGCTTCACCCGTCACGCCGGCTTTGAGCTGGGTGTTGAAGGCGGCAATCATGGCGTTGATCAGGGCCTGGGTGTTGGCATCCTTTGCCTTTGAAGCGGGGGCGCTACCGAGGTCAGGCAGGTTGTTGACGACCACGAAGTTGGCGCCCTTGGCCACGATCTGGGTCTTCACCAGCGCGCCCAGTTCGGCACCTGCGGTGGCCATGGCGGTCACCAGCGTTGGGCCCTGGGCAGCCGCGTAGGCAGCACCGGCAGCAGCACCAGCGGTCGCGCCAGCAGCGGCGCCTGCGGTGGCTGCTGCGTTTTGCGCGGTCACGACCATTGGGCCGTAGACTGCAGGCGAAGCGACTGCCGAATTACCCGGCTGAACAGCTGCCGTGCCCACTGCCACGTTGGTGATGGTGGTCGAGGTGCTGCCTGGGCGGGCCGCTTCGGTTTGCGCCGCGGTGCCAATGGCGACAGCGGCAGCCTGTGGATTGGTGGCGCCTGAAGCCAGCAAGCCCACCAGGGTGCTGACATAGGTCTGGGCGCCCACGCGTGCGCCTTCGGCGGCACCTGCGGCCTGGCCGGCTGCGGTGGCAGCAGCGTTCAATTCGCCAAGCAGTTCCAGTGCGTCGTTACCGCCAGCGGTGACGAACACCACTTCGGTGCCGCTGAACTTGCCGCCGTTGCGTGCCAGGTGCAGGGCAATTTGCGACGCTACCGGCATGGTCAGTTGACCAAGCGGGGAGCCGGTCAGCTTGTTGCCAGGGCCAACAGGATTGGTCACGCGCGCGCCGCCCTGGGCGTAGCCGGTGCAGGTCGGATGGTCGACCACTGGTACCGAGAAGCCTTGGCTGGCATTGCCGTCCAGGCCGGTCTGGGCCGGGCATGGCGCAGGCAAGCCAAACTGGGCGGCCATCAGCTCGGTCCAGTTCTTGCCGGTCAGCGCAGGGTTGACGCTGGTGCTGTTGCCATTGATGGTGTACTTGCCGCCGCCCAGGGCAGCGACGGTACCAACGGCATAAGTGCCCACGTCCGAGAGGCTGTCGCCGAAGGTGACCTGGGAGGTGAAGGTGGTCTTGAGCTGCTGGTTGCCAGCGCCGTTGTTGGTGCTGCCGCCGCAAGCGGACAGCACGGCCGCCGTCAGCAAGGCGAGTGCTAAATTAGTGTGACGCATTGTGTCTCCTGATTGACTTTGTTGAAATTCTGAACGCGCAAATGATCCACGTTAACGCAGCAGCCTACGGCGCTGCGCGCGTTTCGTCTTGCGCATTTGTGACAAGGCATTGCTCGAATATGCCAGCCCATAAAACGGCTCAGCTTACCCTTGGCGCAAGAAAAATGCCGCTCGGTTGACACCCGAACGGCATTCATGCCGGACGCATGGCTGCGTCCGGTTCCAGCGAGAAAATTACAACCAGCCGCGTGCGACCATGGCGTCAGCAACCAGCTTGGCCAGCAAGGTCTGGCCGTAAGGCGCTGGGTGTACATCGTCGGCAAACAGGTAGTGGCTCACGTCCACGCCAGCCAAGGTGTTGCTCGCTTTGCAGACCAGCGAGGTGGTGCCCAGGGCGTTGGCGCCGCAAGCGACTGCGGTTGCGTTCGAGATGCCGTACTTGGTAGGATTGGCCACTTCATCCTGGCTGGCGGTGTAGGCGTCAACAAACAGGACTTTGTCTTCGATGCCGTCGATACCGACGCGCAGCGAGATGTTAAAGGCTGAAACCATGCCGGCGATCAGTTGCTGGCTCGATGCCGATTGCGAGCGGCCCGACGGTGCGCTGACCAGGTCAGGCAGATTGATCAGCACAACGTGGGTGGCACCCTTGGCGACGATCTGGTTTTTCACCAGGGCAGCCAGTTCCAGGCCAGCGGCCGACATTTGCGGTACCAGGGCCGGGCCGTTGGCAGCACCGTAGGCGGTGGCAGCTGCGGTAGCGTCAGCCTGGGCAGCAGCAACCATCGGACCGTAGACGGTCGGCGAGCCAACTGCCGAGTTACCCGGTTGAACAGCGGCCGTTTGTACGGCAACGCCAACGATGGTAGTCGAGGTGCTGCCTGGGCGGGCCGATTCGGTCGCGATGGCAGCGCCAATGGCAGCGGCTGCAGTGGTCGGGTTGGTCGCGCCAGCGGCCAGTTTCAGGGTCAGGCTCTGTGCGAACTTTGTGTTGCCGGCTGCGGTAGCGGCAGCGGTCAGACCGGAGAGCAACGCGAAAGCGTCATTGCCGCCAGCGAGCACGTAGACGATGTCATTGGCCTGGAAAGTGCCGCCAGTGCGCGCCAGGTGGCGGGCAACCTGGGTCACGACAGGCACGGTCAGCTGGCCAATGGCAGCGCCGGTCAGCTTGTTGCCTGGGCCAACAGGGTTGGTCACGCGCGAGCCGCCCTGGGCGTAGCCAAAGCAGGTTGGCTTGTCGACGACAGGCACGGCAAAGCCTTGCGAAGCCACGCCGTCCAGGCCGGTTTGCGCTGGGCAAGGAGCGGCCAGGTGCATTTGCGCAGCCATCAGCTCGGTCCAGTTTTTGCCGTGCAGGGCCGCATTGATGCCGGTGTTGTCGCCGTTGATCGTGTACTTGCCGCCGCCCAGGGCCGCGACCGTGCCAACTGCATAGGTGCCGACGTCCGACAGGCTGTCGCCAAACGAGATCTGCGCAGCAAACACGGGCTTCGCAGCCGGTGTGCTGTTATTGTTGTTGTCGCTGCCGCCGCAAGCGGTAAGGGCGGCTGCTGCCAGCAAAGCCAGCGCAAAATTGGTTTGACGCATTGTGTCTCCTAGATAAACATTTTTTTGATGTAAAACGAACGCGCGTGCTATTCGCAACACAGCTAATATGCCAGTCTTCCCTACTCTTGTATAGGAATAAACAGGGGCCGATGTCAGTTCAATGCAACACCCTGAAATGCCAGGCAGGAGCACCCAGGAATGTTGTGGATTATAGCAACTGAAATGCTGCCAAGACAGCTAAACGGCGTGCTTATTCAAGAGGCCGTGCACAATCCCCACAGATCCGTGGGCGGCGCGCCGCAGGCGGTCGTTGACACCGAGCCAGGGACCACCGTCCGGTGGTGCTTCCACCAGAATCAGGTCGGCGCCATGGCCATCCATGGTGCGCAAGGCGGCATACAGGGCATGGGCAAAACCGTCGGGCGTGGCTGGTAGGCGCAGCTCGGCATGGGTGGCGGGAAAGTCGGAATAATGGATCAGGGCCACCTTGCGCCCGGCGGCGGCCAGTGCGCGCAAAGTGTCGGGCAGCTGTGCCGTCGGCTGCATGGCCACCGGGGTGTGGGGCGCGTAGTGGGACTCCAGGGTGCCCGAGGCGCGCGGCGCTGCCGCGTCCGGCGCGGCCGGTAACTGGTCGATGACGGCCGCGATCGCGTCCGCGCTGATGTGGCCAGGACGCAACAGTACCGGGCCGTGGCTGGCCAGGCGCGACAGGTCGACGATGGTGGACTCGATGCCCACCTCGCTGGCACCCCCATCGAGCACCAGGCCGACCGTGCCATCGGCGTCAAATTCGTCATGCACGTGGCGCGCAGTGGTGGGGCTGACATTGCCAAACTTGTTGGCAGAAGGCGCAGCCACCCCGCCCTTGCCGTCCTTGAAGGCGCGCAGCAGGGCAATGGCCACCGGATGGGAAGGACAGCGCAGGCCCACCGTGTCCTGGCCGCCCGAGACCGCGTCCGGAATATGGGCCGCGCGTTTGAGGATCATGGTCAAGGGACCGGGCCAGAAGGCAGCGGCGAGCTGCTGGGCTTCAGGCGGAATGTCACTGGCCCAGTAGGCCAGGTCGGCGCCTGGCGCCAAATGGACGATCACCGGGTGGTCTTGTGGACGGCCCTTGGCGGCATAAATGCGCGCCACCGCCGCCGGGTTTTCCGCGTCGGCGCCCAGGCCATAGACGGTTTCAGTGGGCAGCGCCACCAACTGGCCTTGTTCCAGCAGGCGGGCGGCAGCCGCAATGGCAGCCTGGTCGATCACTGCGTCCATATTCAAGGGGCGATGCCAAGTAGCGCGCAAGCGCTTGCCAGCTGGGCCTGGGCCTCGGCCAGGGTCGCGGCGATGAAGGTCACATGGCCCATCTTGCGTCCGCGCCGCGCTTCTTCCTTGCCGTACAGGTGCAGGCAGGCGCCGGGCAGCGCCAGCAGCTCGCCCCAGGCCGGTTCGCGCGCCGTGTCGCTGCCATCGGCAAACCAGATGTCGCCCAGGATGTTGAGCATGACCGCTGGCGAATGCTGGCGCACATCGCCCAGCGGCAAACGGGCCATGGCCCTCACCTGCTGCGCGAACTGGCTGGTCACGCAAGCGTCCATCGTGTAGTGGCCGCTGTTGTGGGGCCGCGGCGCCATTTCGTTGACCACCAGGCTGCCGTCGGTGAGGACGAAAAATTCAATGCACAGCACGCCGACGTAGCCGAGCTCCTCGACCAGGACACGCGCGGCATGCTGGGCCTGGGCCGCGCAGGCGTCCGACACATTGGGACCGGGCACGGTGGTGGTAAACAGGATGCCGCCACGGTGTACGTTTTCCGCAATTGGATACACCACCGAACTGCCATCGGCCGCGCGCGCGGTCAGCACCGACACTTCGTAGGCCAGCGGCAGCATTTTTTCAAGCAGACAGGTCACCCCGCCCATGGCGGCAAAGGCGGCGCGCACCTCGTCCTGGTTGCGCACCACGGACTGGCCCTTGCCGTCATAACCCATGCGCACAGTCTTCAAAATGCCGGGCAGCAGCGAGGGCGCGATGGCCGCGATATCCGCCTCGCTGGCAATGGTCATGTGGGGCGCGGGCGGCACGCCCGAGCGATCGGCACAACTGGCCAGGAAACGCTTTTCCGCGATACGATCTTGGGCGATCGCGACGCAGGACGCAGCGGGCGCCACGAAGGCATGGGTGGCCAGCAGTTGCAGGCTGTCGGCCGGGACGTTTTCAAATTCGGTGGTGATGGCCACGCAGGATTGGCCCAGTTGCGCCAGGGCCTGGGGATCACTGTAGTCGGCTGCAATCAGGCTGTCAGCGGCCTGGCCGGCCGGGCTGTCGGGCGCCGCTTCGAGCACGGCCACCTTGAAGCCCATGGCCTGGGCCGCGTGTACAAACATGCGGCCCAACTGGCCGCCACCCATCACGCCCAGGCGTGCAGGCGGCAAGAACGGAGAAGACGGCATGCTCATACCGGCAGGATCATGGCCTTGGCAGCGGCAGTTTGCTGCAGGCGAAATTGCTGGAGTTTCTCGGCCAGGGCCGCGTCGGTGCAGGCGATCATGGCAATGGCAGCGAGGGCCGCATTGGCAGCGCCCGCCTCGCCAATGGCAAAGGTCGCCACCGGAATTCCTTTTGGCATTTGCACAATCGACAGCAGCGAGTCCTTGCCCGACAAATAGCGCGAGGGCACGGGCACGCCCAGCACCGGCACGATGGTCTTGGCCGCGATCATGCCCGGCAAGTGGGCAGCGCCCCCGGCACCGGCAATGATGGCGGGCAGGCCGCGCTCGCGCGCGGTCTCGGCGTAGGTGAACATTTCGTCCGGCATGCGGTGGGCCGACACGACCTGGGCTTCGTAGGGCACACCGAAATCCTTGAGCATGTTGACCGCATGCTGCATCACGTCCCAGTCCGAGGAAGACCCCATGACGATGCCGACCAGGGCGGCCGGGTTTGCTGCCGAGTTTGCTACATTGGTGCTCATGCTCAAGCCTTTACCGTGGTGCCGGTCAGGCGCTCGAGCGCTTCGACGTATTTGGCGCGCGTCCTGGCAATCACGGCGTCCGGCACGGCAGGCGCCGGTGCGGCCTTGTTCCAGTCAGTCAGGGTCTCGAGGTAGTCGCGCACGAACTGCTTGTCGTAGGAAGGCGGCGACATGCCAACCTGG
>JBJMVX010000044.1:0-5111 GCA_045810445.1 Massilia sp. | reverse complement strand
TGGCGGTGGCCACCGGTCACGCCGTGCAGCTGCTCAAACGCTACTACGAAGAATACGAACGCCTGCGCGCCAATGGCGCCATGCCCGCGCGTGACGCCAACCGCGCTGCCGTCATCAGTTCCGTGGTCAAGGTTGGCCCGGTGATGATCGCGGCCGGCACCGTCGCTTCGCTCGGTTTCTTCTCGCTGACCGTGTTTGAAATTAGCACCGTGCGCACCTTCGGTATCTTCACTGGCCTGGGCATCCTGGCTGCCCTGATCCTGGAAATGACCTTCATCCCTGCCCTGCGCTCGGTGCTCAAGCCGCCGCCTGACCGTCCTCGCAAGGCTGCGAAAACGCGCATCTGGGGCCGCATCACGGGCCGCATCGCCACCTGGGTCACCGGTGCCCAACGCGCACGGGTGTATGGCGGCATGGTGCTGTTCCTGTTGCTGGCCGTCGCTGGCATGACGCGCGTGGTGGATGACAATTCGGTCAAACACTTCTTCTCGGCTGATCAGGATTTCCAACGCGATGACCAGGTGCTCAACGAAGCCCTGGGTGGCACCAATACGCTGTTCGTGCTGGTCGAAGGCCAGCACAAGGACGCCATCAAGGATCCACGCACCTTGCAGGCGATGGCCGACCTGCAGCACTTCCTGGAGACTGAACCGGAAGTGGGCAAGACGCTCTCGATGGCCGATTTCGTGCGCCGCATGAACCAGGCCATGCACGGCGATGACCGCGCCTACAACACCATTCCTCCGAGCGCGGAGCTGGTGTCGCAATACCTGCTGCTGTACTCCATGTCGGGCGATCCGGGCGACTTCGATTCCTATGTCGATTACGACTACCGCCAGGCCAAGCTGACCGTCCTGCTCAAGACCGACAGCACGGCCAACGCGGAGCAACTGATCGCCAAGATCAACCAGTTCGCGGCAAGTCACTTCCCGTCCGACGTCAAGGTGCGCATCGGCGGCAGCGCGCCGCAGGACGCGGCCCTGAATCAGGCTATGGTCGAAGGCAAAATCCTCAACATCGTGCAGATCGCCGCCGTGGTGTTTGTCATAGCCAGTCTGATTTTCCGTTCGCTGGTCGCTGGCGCCCTGGTGCTGCTGCCACTGTTGATCGCCGTGATAGCCAACTTTGGCCTCATGGGCTGGAGCGGCATCGTGCTCAATATTCCGACTTCGCTCACGTCTGCGATGGCAGTGGGGATCGGTGCCGACTACGCCATCTACCTGATCTACCGCTTGCGCGAAGAGCTGGCGACGGGGGCCGATGAGGTGACCGCAGTGCGCCACGTGCTCTCCACCGCTGGCGAAGCGATTTTGTTTGTGGCCGTGGCGGTTGCCGCCGGCTATGGCGTGCTGCTGTTCTCCTTCGGCTTCCATATCCATGCCTGGCTGGCGATTTTGATTGCCGCTGCCATGCTGGTGAGCGCCCTGTCGGCCCTGATCCTGATTCCTGCCCTGATCCTGACCTTCCGTCCGCGCTTCATGTTTGCCCGTGCCGAAGCGGCCAGCAGCATGCTGCCGGCGACGATGGCAGCACTGGCGGTGACTGTGGGCCTGGGTCTGGCTATGCACACGCAAAACGCCGACGCGGCGGAACCGGACCTCGCTTCCATCATGGCGCGCAATGCGTTGACCTCGAAAGTGATCGATTCCACCTCGGACGCGACCTTCACGCTGGTGAACAAATCCGGCCAGCAGCGCGTGCGCAAGGTGTTCGGCACCACCAAACTGGTCGACAACGGGACCGACAATATGCGCATGACGCGCTTTACCTCGCCGCCTGACGTCAAGGGCACGGTCACCATGCTGCTCGAACATGCGGACCGCGACGACGATATCTGGGTCTATCTGCCGGCGTTGAAAAAAGTGCGCCGCCTGGTGTCGAGCAATAAGAAGGACAGCTTTGTCGGCACCGATTTTTCGTACGCTGACGT
Organism: Massilia sp.; assembly: GCA_045810445.1. Taxonomy (GTDB): domain Bacteria; phylum Pseudomonadota; class Gammaproteobacteria; order Burkholderiales; family Burkholderiaceae_D; genus Telluria_A. The sequence continues at coordinate 3,181 of JBJMVX010000044.1, read as the reverse complement.
CATCGGCTACAAGGTCGATGAATGGAACTACAAGCTGGTGCGCGAAGAGACGGTCGACAATCAGCCCTGCTATGTGATCGAGGCGCTGCCCAAGTCCGACACCGTCAAATCCAACACGGGCTACAGCAAACGCCTGGACTGGATCCGCAAGGACAATCTGGTGACGGTACGCTCCGACTTCTGGGATGAAGGCGGCCAGATGCTCAAGACGTCGCTCTTCACGGGGCTGGAACTGGTGGACGCGAAGCGCGGCAAGTGGCAAGCCATGCGCCTGGAAGCGAGCAATGTGCAGACCGGCCACCGCACAGAAATCCGCTTTGAAAACTTCAAGGCCAACCAGCAGGTCAAGAACAGCTTCTTCACCACTGCCTATATGGAGAAGGAATGATGGGACGCACTGCCTGGCCGATGTTGGCCTTGGCCGGTGCGGCTGGCATGGCCGCAGCCGCACCGCCTGCCGTGGAAGGTTCGCTGCGCGCCGCCTGGTACACCGAGTCGGCAGAATTTGACCAGCGGGGCGACGTCGCCGCCACGGCCTTGTGGTTGAAGACTTCCCCGGCGCTGTCCGACAACGTCACGCTCGTTGCCGAAGGCTGGGTCAGGAACGACAACACGACCGGCGACGGCCCCACGCGCGCTCGCATGCGCGAAGGCTATCTCGATGTCACGGGTGAGGCCTGGGACCTGCGCCTGGGCCAGCAACTGATCATCTGGGGCCGCGCCGACCGTATCAACCCGACCGACAACGTCACGCCGCGCGACTACACCATGCTCACGCCGGAAGACGTGGACCAGCGGCGCGGTGTGCAGGCCATGCGCCTGCGCTACCGCAACGACGCGGCCACGGTCAGCGCCTACTGGCTGCCGGTTTTCCGGCCCAGCACCATGCCCATGGCTGCTCCGCCCGGCCTGCGCTGGCACCAGCAGACTCCCAGCGCGCTTCAGGGCGCACTGCGGATCGATGGCGCCGGCACGGTGGACTGGTCGCTGTCCTATTTAAATGCGCTAGACGTCAATCCGGACCTGCAGGTGCAGGCCGCAGGTCCGAGCGGCGTCGATGTCGCCTTGATCCATCGACGCGTGCGGGTGCTGGGGGCCGATGCCGCCACCGTCGTCGGACGGTATGGCTTGCGGGCCGAAGCTGCCTACACCTGGACCGGCAGCAGCGCCGACCCGCTGGTGAAGAAGCCTTTCCTGTATCTGGTAGCTGGGGGCGATCGCACCTTCGGCGAACACTTCAACGTCAACCTGCAGTACTACCTGCGGCACGTGACGCATTGGCAGGACCCGCGCCAACTGGGCGACCCTGCCCTGCGCGCGCTGGCCCTGGGCGCAGCGGTCGGCGCCAGCCAGGGGGACCGTTTTCAGCACGGTTTTACCTATCGTATCGCCAACAAATGGTGGAATGAGACGCTGGAAGGGGAACTGGCCGGTGTGGTGTCGCTGACGCGGCGCGACTGGGCCTTCAAGCCGCGCCTGACATATGCGCTGAGCGACCACTGGCGTGCAACGGCGGGCATGAACTGGTATCGCGGGGAGGAAGCGACTTTCTTCGGTGCCCTCGCGCCCACCTCGAGCGCGTTTGTCGAGCTGCGCTATGGCTTCTGAACCATGTCACCCACATGGCCCAAACATATCGAAAAGCTAACACGTTGTCAGGTAAATACAACTGCCAAGTTTGACAGGTGTCGCTTTTCCAACAACATTGTGTAATATGCATTCCTAACTATGCGTTTGTAAAGTTAAGATATTACACAAATGATCTAAGCACTAAATAATTTTAAAGTAAATAGACTGCGGGCCGCGCACGATACCCGGGCTGCCGATGATATCGTCAGCGCAGATTGTTAGCATTATTCAAATATTAACTAAATGGAAAAATATATGGAAATGAGAGAAACAACCCTATGCGACGTCCTGATCATCGGTGCCTCGATGGCTGGCAGTTGCCTGGCCCGTCAACTCAAGCTGCGCCATCCGGACATGGCCATCACGGTGCTGGAAAAGAAGCGCGAATTTGACTACGGCGTAGGCGAATCGATGCTGGAAGTATTCTGGGACTACGCCGCCAAGGATCTGCGCCTGGGCACCTACCTGGACAATAACTTCGTCACCAAGCACGGCCTGCGCTTCTTCTTTGACAACGAGAGCAAGAACCTGCCGCTGACGGAAATGAGCGAAATGGGCCGCGCCTGGGATGACGCCATTCCGGCCCACCAGATCAACCGCAAGCGCTTCGACGAAGATCTGTGCCGCATGAACCAGGAAGCCGGCATCGAGGTGCTGATGAACTGCGCCGCGCGCGACATCACGCTCGACGCCGAAGGCGGTCACTTGGTGACGACCCATGATGGTCGCCAGTTCCGCTGCAAATGGCTGGTCGATGCAGCCGGCTTCCAGGCGCCCGTCGCGCGCAAACTCGATCTGGTGGAACCGAATGTGGACCACCCGATTTCTTCGCGCTGGGGGCGTTTCAAGAACACCCGCCCAATCGACCAGGTGGGCGACGACGCATGGCGTGAACGGGTCAACTACAACAGCCGCTTCAAAAGTACCGTGCACTTCATGTACGAAGGCTACTGGTTCTGGATGATTCCCCTGGAAGCGGATGTATTTAGCCTTGGCGTGGTTTGGCATCACGACAAAGCCCCGCTGGACATCAAAAATGGCGACGAGCTGGTGGCCTTCATGCAAAGCCACAAAGCCATTGCCGAAGTGCTGGGCGATGAATTCGAGCTGCTGGACTTCGCGGGCCTGAAAAACATGTCGCGCATCTCCAAACAATTCTATTCGGACCAGCGCTGGTTCCTGACCGGGATGTCGGCCGCCTTCCTTGACCCGCTGTTCTCGTCCGGCTCGGCCTATCTGTCGGAAGCGAACCGCATGATCGTGGACCTGATCGAAACCGACATGCGCGGCGAGTCCGAAGCGCTGCGCCAGAAGGTCACCTGCTACAACGCACACTCGCGCTGGTGGCTGGATAACTTCCTCTTGCACATCAAGGGCAACTACCACGGCTCCTACGATCTGCTGCGCCAGTTGTTCGAGCCGCTGCTGATGGATTATTTTGGCCTCATCCTGCCATTCGCGATGATGAAGCAATGGGGCTACGACCCGGCTGCCGACTATGGCGACGGCACCGAGCTGCGCAAAATGAAGGCCATTATGATCGATCACGGGC
>JBJMVX010000043.1:0-15115 GCA_045810445.1 Massilia sp. | reverse complement strand
GATGCCGAGGCACTCGAGCTGCTGCATGGGGTGCAGCTCATCGCGTTTGACAAGACTGGCACCCTGACCATGGGCAAGCCGCGCGTGAGCCAGATGATGGCTATCGATGGCGATACGCAGCGTCTGCTGGCGCTGGCCGCTGCGCTGGAACAGGGGAGTGAACATCCATTGGCGCGGGCCGTGGTCGCAGCGGCGCAGGCAGCCGGTGCGAGCCTGGCAAGCGCCGAGGGCACCACTGCCATTGCCGGTCTGGGGGTGGCAGCCAAGGTGGCGGGCACCAGCCTGGCGCTGGGCAACGCAGCCCTGATGTCCCGTCATGGATTGACATTGCCTCCTGTGGACACTGCCGACAGCGTGGCCTGGCTGGCCGAACTGGCGCCCCAGCCGCGCTTGCTCGGCATGCTGGCATTTGCCGACACCATCAAGCCAGCCAGCGCGGACGCGGTGCGCGCACTGCAGGCGGCCGGGCTGCGCACCATCATGCTCAGTGGCGACAGCCAGGCCAGCGCCCGGCAGGTAGCGCAGGCTCTCGGCATCACTGAGGTGCATGCGGCTTTGCTGCCTGGCGACAAGGTGGCGCTGGTGGAGCGCTTGCGTGGCGAAGGTTTGCGGGTGGCCATGGTGGGCGACGGCATCAATGACGCGCCAGCGCTGGCGGCAGCGGACATCGGCGTGGCCATGGGTGGTGGCACCGACGTGGCCATGCACACAGCCGGCGTGACGCTGATGCGGGGCGACCCGCGCCTCCTGGTTGACGCGATTGCCATTTCGCGCCGTACTTATGCCAAGATCCGCCAGAACCTGTTTTGGGCCTTCGTTTTTAATGTCGTGGGCGTGCCATTGGCGGCGCTGGGCATGTTGAACCCCATGCTGGCTGGGGCGGCAATGGCGTTTTCCAGCGTCTTCGTCATTAGCAATGCCTTGCTGCTCAAGCGATCAGGCGCGAAAGGGAGACCATGAAACACTGCGTTGACACTGGCGAGCTGCGCGCGCCAGGCGGGCACAATATCGGGGATGCTGCCAAGGCGTCTGGCGTGTCGGCCAAAATGATACGGCACTATGAATCCATTGGCCTCATTGCAGCGGCCCGCCGCACGGATGCCGGCTACCGAGTCTACGGCGAGCGCGATGTGCAGGTGCTGCAGTTTATCCACCGCAGCCGGGCCTTGGGTTTTTCGCTCGAACAGATCCGCACGCTGCTGGCGCTGTGGCAGGACAAGCAGCGTGCCAGCAAGGATGTGCGGGCGATGGCACAACAGCATATTGGTGAACTGGACAAGAAGATCGCAGACCTGCAAGCCATGCGCCGTACGCTGGAAACCCTAGCCACGCGCTGTCACGGCGACGATCGGCCCGAGTGCCCGATCCTGGACGACTTGGCGCTGGCCCCTTGAAACAACAACGCCCCGACAAGCGGGGCGTTTGGAATGCGGGCAGACCGGTTCAGGCAGAGATATCGATCAGCGTGCCGATACGTTCATCCGCAGCCTTGATCACCTTGGCCGAGAGGTCAAAGCCTGCCTGATAGGTCAGGCTGTCGGTGAGCGACTTGGCCAAATCAGTGCCGCCATCAGCCGCGGCCAGATTGCGTCCCTCCACCGACAGGGTCACACCACCACCAGCCGGGCTGGACTCCTGGAAGTTGGCCTGCTGGGCCTTGAAGTTTTCGGTACTCAGATTGGCAATATTGTGCGCTTCCACATCCAGCGCTTGCTGGTTAGCCTTGAGTCCGGAAAGGCCGGCGCCGAGTGCTGAGAGTCCCATGTTATTAATTCCCTATGGCAATATCTCTAGTCTACGCCGATTTCCCCACGTGCGCCGCGCGCTTCGCCTGCATCGGTGTGCGCTTGTTGCAGCGCGCCGACAGTTCTTGTTGCACTGACAGCATTGCTGCGTGGCGGATGGGGCACGGGCGAGGGCGGGTAAAAGAAGACGCCAGTGACGATGGCAAGCGACATACTGGCATAGGCAAACGATTTTTCCGACATGGCTTTTCCTTGGTGGGACGCCCGCAGGCGCGAATCAGAACAGCAGGCCGCCGCCGCGCTTGAACAGCGCAATGTCGACATAGCGCGACATATTGTTGGCGTTGTCGGGCACACCGACCGTCAGGCCGCCCAGGTCATAGCTGGCCAGGTTGGCCGCCAGGCCAGCACCCTTGCCCTTGGCGACTGCGTCCAGGCGCATGAGCCTGACCATGGTCTTGGCCACGGCAAAGCCTTCCAGCGTGCCCGAGGAGACAGGCTCGTCGCGAAACCGTTTCATCGCTTCCATGTGTTCGGCCTGGAGACTGGAGACGGTGGTGCCCGGGTTCGGTACCACTTGCGAGAACACGGTAAATTCAGTGGCGCTGGCGCCTGCGATTTCGCTCAAGGTCGTCAAATTGGTCAGCGAGGTGCCTGCCACGAAGGTGGCTGGGTCGTAGCGACGGAAGGCGCGCAGGAACTGGGCTGAACCGAAGGTGTCGCCAATGGTGATGACCAACTTGGCGCCCGAGGTACTGAGGCGCTGGGCATCGGCCTGCAAGGTGACGCTATTGGGAGAAATTTTCGCCACGCCAGTCAATGTCAGGTGGCGCTTGCGCATTTCTGCGCTGAGAAACTGGAAGGCCTTGTTGTTGGCCGGGGATTCCTGCAGCGCGATGCCGACTTCCTTGATGCCCAGTTTTTCGAAGTACACGAGCAGGAACAGGAATTCGCTTTCAATGCTGGGACGCCAGAACAGCACGCGGTTCGGGTCGCCACCGGTGGAGTTGGCCAGCGGCGCAAACAGCACGTGGCGCGATTCGGCAAACGCCGGTGCCGCCAGGGTTGCCTGCAGGGCCTCGTTGCCAAGCGGGCCGAGCAGGTAGTCGGCATGCTGTTCCTTGATCAGGCTGCTGACCAGCCTGGCCGATTCCGCGCTCTGGCCATGGTCGTCATTGACCACGTAATTGATCTTGCGGCCGTTGATGCCGCCTTTCACGTTGACGCTGTCGAAATACGTGGTGATGCCGGTCACGTAGTCGCGGCCGATGCTGCCATTGGGGCCGGACAGGTCGATGGCCTGGCCAACCACGATGGCGTTGCCGGCAGCGCGCGCTTGCGGCAGCGGCGCGCTCAGTGCGAGCGTCAGCGACAAGGCAGAGAGAAAGGAAAGACGGTTGGACACGGGAAGCTCCTGTTGAGAGCGGCCAGTGTAGCGAGCCACTGTGACTTGCCGATGACGCCAGCGAGGAGGCGTCGGGCGATTGCACCGTGCGCCCGCGCACACGCTGTCGCATAAATTTTGTCTAATTTTGCTATTTTTTCTATCTGGATTTTTTCTTGTGTTATTTTTGTGTTCGCGACAATTTTTGTACGCGCAATTTTCGGGAAGCCGCATGACACCAGGCTTGGCTCATAGCACCACGGTAGCGGAAAGGCACAGCGCCCAGGCGCATGCACGCCCATCCACGCCCTGGCAAATGTGGGTAGCCCTGTTGACCTTGTTGGCCTTCCTGATCATGGTCATTGCCGCCGGCACCCACCATCACACGACAGCGCAAAGCGAAGACGACTGCGTGGTTTGCAGCGCCGCCTTCGACAACGTTGTTGATGTGCCGCCGCCAAGCGCGGTGGTGATCCTGCAGCGCATCCTGCTGCTGGCCTACATGGTGTACGTGGTCACCCTGGCCACCGTGGTGCTGGTGCGTCCCAAGTTGTCCCCTCCAAGCTGTGGTCCGCCACACGCCTTCGCTGCATCCTGATTTCCTCCCGCTGCATCACTGCCTGCCGTTCGCGCTGACCATTTGCGCGCCGCGCATGGCTGGCGCTCGCCGCACCGCCTGATACCAACCGTGTCCGGGCAGGCCGCGTCACGCCTGATGCCTCGCTGAGGAAGCTCCCCCGATTTTCCGGCGTGCCCTGTCGTGGCAAACCGGCATAGGCAGTGGCGTGGCGCCTCGGTAGAGACGCGTCCCCGTCACGGCCGTCCGTGGGCGATGACGATCTCATTGTCCGCGTTTGCAGTGCCTGGATCGATACGCCCGATGAACTCGTTCGCATCGCTTAACCTACTTTTGACAATATCAGTAACGGAGATTCACATGAACTTCAGTCGTCAATTCACCATGCTGCCGCTCGCGGCCCTTCTGCTTGCCGCCGGCTTCGGCGCGAACGCAAACGCCGCCGAAGCATGGGTACCAACGGCCACCAAGGCCACCCGCATCAGCGAAAGCGCCAGCCACGTCGCGGCCATGGTCGCCGGCGCGCCAACGAATGTCGTGGTCACCCTCAAGGTACGCAACAAGTCCGATTTTGACGCGCTCACGGCCAACATCCTGGCCGGCCGCGTCACCCAGCCACTCACCAGCAAACAATTCCTGGACAACTACGCGCCTACCCAAGCCCAGGCCCAGGCTGTTGCTGACCACTTGACGAAAAGCGGTTTCATTCACGTGACCATTTCGCCAAACCGCATGATCGTCACCGGCGACGGCAATGCCGCTGCAGTGAAAACCGGCTTTAACGCCGACCTGCACACCTACAACGTCAATGGCCGCAGCGCTTTTGCAAATACCACCGACGCAGCCGTTCCTGCTTCGCTGGGCAATATCGTGCTGGCAGTCCACGGTCTGCAAAACGTGCACCTGCATCACACCATGCTGGTCAAGCCGCAAGCACACACCAATTCAAGCGTCGGCCACAACCCGACCGAATTTTCGGCCATCTACAACGCAGCCGGCCTGCCTAGCGCAGTCAACGCCACCATCGGTATCATCACCCAGGGCAGCATGACGCAAACGATTGCCGACTTGCGCACCTTCACTTCGCGCGCCGGCTACCCGACCGTCAACGTCAGCACCGTCACCGTGGGTGCAGCGAGCACCGACACCGCGGGCGTGGGCGAATGGAATATGGACACCCAGGATGCACTGGCTACCGCCGGCGGCACCATCAACAAGATGATCCTGTACACGGCAACGACCCTGAGCGACGCCGACCTGACCGCCACCTACAACCGCGCCGTATCGGACAACGTGGCCAAGTCGATCAACGTCTCGCTGGGCGAATGCGAAAACGATGCCAAGGCATCGGGCATCATGGCCAGTAACGACCAGATCTTCCAGACCGCTGTGGCGCAAGGCCAGACCTTCTCGGTCTCGTCGGGCGACTCGGGCGCCTATGAGTGCGGCGGCCCAGGCGTGTCGGCCAGCTATCCATCGGTCTCGCCTTACGTGATGTCGATTGGCGGTTCGCTGCTTAACACCACCGGCACCACCTACAACTCGGAATCGGTCTGGTCCTGCACCACCGCAGCACTGTGCCAGCAAAGCTCCAACGGCGGCGCCGGCGGCGCACCTAGCCTGACCGAAGCGGCACCAAGCTGGCAGACGGCGTCGGGCGTTCTGGCCGGCGGCACCAAGCGCGGCACACCGGACATCTCGTTTGATGCCGACCCAGCCAGCGGCGCGCTCGTCATCGTCAATGGTTCGAATGAGCAGATCGGCGGCACCAGCCTGGCAGCGCCTATCTTCACCGGCTTCTGGGCCCGTATCCAGTCGATGAACAACAACAGCCTGCCATTCCCGGCTGCTGCCATCTACCAGAAAGCCGCTGCCAATCCATCGATGTTCCACGACATCACCACCGGCAGCAACGGCGGCGAAACCGCTAAAGCTGGTTGGGACTATGCCAGCGGCTACGGCAGCTTGAACATGGCGAACTTCGCCACTGTCATGGGCGGCTGCACCAGCAACTGCGGCGGCGGCAATGTGCTGACCAAGGATGTGCCAGTCACCGGCATTTCGGAAGCGGCAGGCGCGAGCACGATCTACACCTTCGTGGTGCCATCGGGCGCAACCAACCTGACCTTCAAGACCAGCGGCGGCACGGGTGATGCGGACATTTACACCCAACTGGGCGTAGCACCAACGACCTCGAGCTACCTGGCCAAATCGGATGGCGCAACCACCACGGAAACCATCACCATTGCAGCACCAACCCCAGGCACCTACTACCTGATGGTCAAGGGCTATGCAGCATCGAGCGGCATCTCCCTGGTAGCGAGCTATTCGACCGGCGGCACCACCTGCGTGCCTTCGTCGACCGTGCTGTGCAACGGCTCCTCGGTCACCGGCATTTCGGTGTCCGCTGGCGGCAACCGCATGTTCACGATGGTCGTGCCAGCTGGCCGTCCTAGCGTGACCTTCAAGACCACGGGCGGCACCGGTGACGCTGATCTGTACGTGAAACTCGGTTCGGCACCAACGACCTCCTCGTACACCGGCAAGTCCGATGGTTCGACTGCCACGGAAACGGTCACCCTGACCAATCCAGCAGCCGGTACCTACTACGTCATGGTGTATGGCTACACGGCCGCCAGCGGCATCACGCTGACCGGTTCGAACTAAGACCTGCACAGTAAAACATAGCTGCATCCGTTTGCCCCTGCTTCGAAAGAAGCCGGGGTTTTTTTCGTTTGGCCAGGTTGTCAGCGCAGCGCAAATGAGCGACACTCGGCCACCCGCGACATGCGCGATGTTGACTCTGAAGGCCGGCTATGCAATTTTCATCCCTTGATCGAGGCCGCCTTGTCGCGGCTCCCTTGCTGTGTGCACTGGCACTGTCTGCTTGTGCCTCGCTGCCCAGCGCGCCGATGTCTGTACTGGACGGAAATCCGCCCACGATTCGCATTTCCAGCTTGCTTCATCCGGTGGAAATCCTGTCGGTCGACGGCAAGATTTTGCGCAACAGTCCGGCCCTGGTGGGGCCTGGCCTGCATTCGGTGGTCCTGCGTTTTGGTGCGCTGCCCAGAAGTGACGGGCACTACAGCATCCTTGTCGCGCCCTGCACGCGCTATTATCTGGCCGCCGAACTGGAGAGTGTGACCTCGCGAACCTGGCAGATGACGATTGTCTCGTCCGAATCCGTGGGCGGCTGCGATCCCGATGCCGAGCGAAAAAAGGCAGGCATCTAGCGATTGCCGTCTTAGGTCGAGACCACGGGGGGCTGATGCACGCGGCTGCCGTCTCGCACCACATCCAGGATGAGGAACACAAGGTCGTCGCGCGACAGAGGACCCGTCATCCTCGCTTGCACATCGATCCCTGAGCGAAAGCGACCACTCGCCTTTCCATTGGTGAGCACGGGTGGACGAACCAATGTCCAGTCCGAGTCGCTCGCGCGCACCAGGTTTTCCATGCTGTCCTCATTACGCATCTTTTGTGTAAGTACTGATACAATCGGATTGTGGCATTTAAAACAATCTTTCCAATGGAAGAGGAGCTATTCAATGAAGATCAATCAAGCGCATCTGTGTGTGGCAATGTTGCTGGCGGTTGGGACCGCCCACGGACAGTCCGTTGTCATCAATGGCGCTGATATTCGGGTCAATGCATCTTCATCAGCCCAAGGCACGGGAATTGTAAAAGGTGCCAAGAGTTCAACTGCGAAAAAAAGCAAAATCGCCGTGGCCAAGGATTCCGATGACGACAGTGATAACGCTAACGTGACAGTTGGAAGTAGTGTTTCCGTCAACGCAGGCGGGAGCGCAGTCAATACCGATGGTGGCGCTGGCGTCAACGGGAAAGGGCGTAAGGAATATGTGAATTCAGATTTTTCCGGGCAGAATTTGAGCGGCAGGAACTACGCCGGGGCATCCTTTACGAACGTGGAGGCCGTCGGCACCAATTTTAACGGGGCTGATCTTTCAAAGGCTGTCATGACGAACGTTGATTTGTCAAAGGCCGATCTGCGCGGCGCCAACCTTTCGGGAGCGCTGATGACGAATGTCCAATGGAACGGCGCCTTGTTTGACGGCGCGACATGGTTGGACGGACGTCGGTGCAGGACCGGTTCGACTGGGAAATGCAAATAATTTGCTACCACTGCAACTGATCAGCGAGACCGACAGTGCAAGCTGTCGTGTCGTCGGGTGCAAGCTGATGTGTCGCTAGTGCAAAGGGATGTGTCGTCCAACGCCAGGGTTTCCTTGACGATATGCATGCGCGGGTCTATATTAATGACTCGCAAGTAAGTTACTGGATTGAAGCATGCAATGCCCCTTTGAGATGAAGCCGCGCTGGGAGCGCCGCAAGGATGCGCGCCCGCAGGAATTGCTGGCCGCAGCCCTGGACCTGTTTGTCGAACGCGGCTACGCGTCAACCCGCCTGGAAGACGTGGCGCGCCGCGCTGGGGTGTCCAAGGGCACGCTGTACCTCTACTTTACCAATAAAGAAGAACTGTTCAAGGCCGTGGTGCGCGAAAACATCGTGCCGGCCCTGGGTGAAGCCGAGGACATCATTTCGAGCTTTGAAGGCCATTCCGCCGACCTGATGCGCTGCGTGGTGCAGGGCTGGTGGGAGCGTCTCGGTGCCACCAAGGCGTCCGGCATCATCAAACTGGTGATGGCCGAGGCGGGCAATTTCCCGGACCTGGCCCTGTTTTACCAGGACGAAGTCATCACCCGCAGCACCCAGATGATGGTGAGCATGTTCGAGCGTGCGGTGGCGCGCAAGGAGTTTCGCCCCATCGACGTCAACCTCATGACCCAGGTTGTCATCGCCCCCATGCTCATGCTCATCACCTGGAAGCACTCGATCGGGCCCTGTCCCCAAGACCAGGTCGACCCCCTGAAGTTCCTCGATGCTTTCCTCGACATGGCCATCCATGGGCTCTTGCCGGGCCCGGTTCCCGGCCCTGTGGCGTGATGCCTGTTCTACGTCAGTCGGCCATAACGGGGGTTCATTCCCTCTAAACTGCAGACTGTCGCAATTTCCCGGATTCTCGCCACCCCTGTCGTTAAGATATATGTGTCGAGGCCGTTCAACGATAAAATATCGGATTATTATTTTTCACCGAGCCAAAAAAGATGAATATCGAACAAGCCCGCTTTAACATGATTGAACAGCAAATCCGTCCCTGGAACGTGCTGGACCAGGACGTGCTGGACCTGCTGCTCGTCGTCAAGCGCGAAGATTTCGTGCCGGCCGCCTACGTGGCACTGGCGTTCGTCGATACCGACATTCCGCTGCCGGGCGGTGAGGCAATGTTCACGCCCAAGCTCGAAGCGCGCATTTTGCAGGAAGTTCAAGTAAAAAAGCACGAACATGTGCTGGAAATTGGCAGCGGCTCCGGCTATATGGCGGCCTTGCTGGCGCACCGGGCGCGTCAGGTCACCAGTGTCGAGATCGTGCCGGAACTCAAGGCCCTGGCTGAAGCGAACCTGGCCAAAGCGGGCGTGAGCAACGTGACGGTGGAGCTGGGCAATGGCGCGCAAGGCTGGCCTAGCGGCGCGCCTTACGACGTGATCGTGGTTTCCGGTGCGCTCGAAGAAGTGCCCGATGCCCTGCTCAAGCAGATCAAGGTTGGCGGACGCATCGCCGCCATCATCGGCCAGGCGCCGGTCATGTCGTCGGTGATTGTCACGCGCGTGTCGGAAACGGCGTACGACACGGTCAAGGTGTTCGAGACCAATGTCAAGCCGCTGAGCCAGGCGGTGACTGCTTCGCGTTTTACGTTTTAAGCGATGCAGCACCTGACCGCACCGGAGTTGGCAGCCTGGCTGGCTGACTCCTCGCGCCCGCAGCCGATGCTGCTCGATGTGCGCGAGAACTGGGAATTTGAAACATGCAAGATCGCCGGCGCGACGCAGATTGCAATGAACACGATACCTGCGCGCATCGAAGAACTCGATGAGGATGCCGAGATCGTCTGCATCTGCCACCACGGCGCGCGCAGCATGCAAGTGGCTGCCTTCTTGGAGCGCAACGGATTTGGCAAGACCTTTAATTTGACAGGCGGTATACACGCCTGGGCTGTGCAAGTCGACAGCACCATGCCCAGGTACTAAGCGCCAGCAGGCGCTACCGCGGGCGGGAGCCACTGTCGTTTCCTGATTTTTATGATGACTCCCATGGAGAATGCAATGCAGAAATCCCTTATCGCCGTGCTGATCGCCAGCGCATTTCTTTCGATTAATGCACAGGCGGCTGATCTGATCCAGGTCTACAAGCAGGCGTTGGCCAATGATGCCACCTATGCCAGCGCGCGCGCGTCGCTCGCCGCCGGCAAGGAAAGGGTGCCGCAAGGCCGTGCTGCATTGATGCCGGTGATCAGTTTCGACGGTAGCGTGGTGCATAACGATGCCGACTCCGAGCCGTGGGACATTAGCGCTGGACCGAGCGGCAGCGCCGGCTATCGCACCACCACCAATACGCTCAGCCTGCAGCAGCCGCTGTTTCGCTGGGCGAACTGGCAGACCTACCAGCAGAGCAAATTGCTGCAATCGATCAGCGAAGCGCAGTTTGCACAGGCCCAGCAGGACCTGATCACCCGCGTGGCCCAGGCTTATTTCGACGTGCTCTCGGCCGAGGATTCGCTGGAATTGAATCGCGCCCAGAAAACCGCCACAACCGAACAACTCGCGTCTGCCAAGCGCAACTTTGAAGTCGGCACCCAGACCATTACCGACACCCACGAAGCGCAGGCCGCCTACGACCTGGTGGTGGCGCAGGAATTTGCCGCCATTAATGACCTGGAAAACAAGCGCAGCGCGCTGCAAAGCATCATTGGCGCGGCCCCGACTGCCTTAGCACCCTTGAAGCCTGGTGTTGAACTGGCAACCCCGTCGCCAGCCGTCATCGAGCCTTGGGTCTCCTCGGCAGAGACGCAAAACTATGGTGTGGTCAGCGCCGAACTGTCCTACGAGTCGGCCAAGCGCGACATCCAGAAGAGTCGCGCCGGTCACTACCCGACACTGGACCTGGTAGCGAACGCCCGCCGTATCAACACGAGCGGCCAGTACCCCATCTCTGGCACCAACACCAACAAAGCCATCGGCGTGCAATACAGCGTGCCCATTTTCAGCGGCTTTGCCGTCACCAGCCGCGTGCGCGAATCGATCGCCCTGGAAGACAAGGCCCGCAACGACCTGGAAGCGACGCGCCGCACGGCCGCCCAGAACGCCCGTCTGGCCTTCCTGGGCGTGAACAGTGGTCTGGCCCAGGTACGCGCGCTGCAGGCAGCCGAAGTGTCGAGCACCTCGGCGCTCGAATCGAACAAGCTGGGTTACCAGGTTGGCGTGCGCATCAATATCGACGTGCTCAATGCTCAGCGCCAGCTGTACTCCACCCGCCGTGACCTGGCCCGCGCGCGCTACGACACCATCATCAACGGCCTGCGTTTGAAAGCGGCTGCCGGCTCCCTGCGCGAAGCGGACCTGGTGCCCGTCAATAACCTGCTGGCCAAGTAAATACGCCGCAAACACGACCTGCCGTCCGGGCTAGCCCGGGCGGCTTTTTTTTTGTCCCTGCGTGGCGCGGTCGAGCCGCCTGGCCCCGGTTTGTGCAAACTTTCTGCATTTCACGTTATAGTTGTAGAGAAACTGTAGCCCGCGCGTGGCGGCCTTTTCCTATGACGAACACGGACACGGATCTTGCAAGAGCCCCTGGAACCTGAAGACGAGATCGACCGCATGGCGGCGCTGTGCCGCTTGCAGGTGCTCGACACGCCGCCGGAAGAGCGTTACGACCGCATCACGCGCACCGCCCAGCGCCTGTTCGCCATGCCAATCGCCCTCGTTTCCCTGGTCGATACCAATCGCCAGTGGTTCAAATCCCATGCGGGATTGAGCGCCTCCGAAACACCGCGCAACATCTCGTTTTGCGGCCACGCGATTTTGGATGACAAACCCTTCATCATCCACGACACCCACGCCGACGCGCGCTTTGCCGACAATCCCCTGGTCACTGGCGCCCCCTTCGTGCGCTTTTACGCCGGCATCCCCATTCACGGCAATGGCGGCTGGCGCATCGGCACGCTGTGCCTGATCGACCATGTGGCGCGCGAGTTCGGACCCGACGAGATCCGCGGCCTGCAGGATTTGGCGCGCTGGGCCGAGACCGAACTCAATCTCATCACGCTCACGCACGCCAGCGAGCTGTCGCACGAAAAGGAAATGCGCCTGCAGGCGATTGTCGAACACGCGGGCGACGCCATTGTCAGTATCGACGAGAAGGGCATCATCGAAACCTTCAACCCGGCGGCCCAGAAAATGTTTGGCTACAAGGCCGGCGAAATGATCGGCAAACCCGTCACGCGGCTGGCGGCCCGCCACTACCGCGCGGGCATGGCACGCGACATTGCCGGCTTGGCGCGCGTGGGCGCGGTCGGCCCGGTCAACCGCCAGGTGTTCGCCGAGCGCCGCAATGGTGTTCGCTTCCCGATTAACCTGGTCGTGAGCGAAATGCGCATTGGCGAGCGGCGCGCCTACACCGGCCTGGTGCGCGATATTTCGCAGCGCCGCCGCTCCACCGACGACGCGCTGCGCCAGAACCGCCAGTTGGTGGAAACGCTCGGCCTGCAGCAAGCCATCCTGAACAGCACCGACTACGCCATCATTGCCGTCAACGCTGCCGGGCAGGTCACGATGTTTAACAACGGCGCCGAGCGCATGCTGGGCTACACCGCCGAAGAAATGCTCACCCAGGACAAACTGCTGGTGCTGCATGACCCCACCGAACTGGCCGCGCGCGCCGAAACGCTATCGCAGGAACTGGGACGCACCGTGCGGGTTGGCCCCGACCTGTTCATTGCCAAGGCGCGCATGGGCAAGGCCGACGAGCGCGAATGGACCTATGTGCGCAAGGATGGCTCGCGCTTGCCGGTCAACCTGTCGATATCGGCCGTGTGGGACGAGGGCCATGTCCTCGTTGGCATTGTCGGCATTGCCCAGGACCTGAGCGAGCGCAAGAAAATGGAGCGTATGAAAAATGAATTCATCTCCACGCTCTCGCACGAACTGCGCACACCGCTGACCTCCATTCGCGGCTCGCTCGGCCTGTTGGCGGGCGGCGCGGCGGGCGACATTCCCACGGGCGCGCGCACCTTGCTCGACATCGCTACCAAGAACTGCGACCGCCTGGTGCGCCTCATCAACGACATCCTCGACGTTGAAAAAATCGAGTCGGGCACCATGCGCTTCGAGGCCGAAATCCAACCGTTGCTGCCGCTCGTGGAGCAGGCCGTGGCGGCGACTCACGCCTACGCCTCGCAGTTCCAGGTCAGCTTCGACTTGCGCTCGGACGTAGGCGACATCCTGGTGGCCGCCGACGCCGACCGCCTGGCGCAAGTGATCGTCAACCTGCTGTCGAACGCGTCCAAATTTGCTCCGGCGGGCGACGTGGTCGAAGTGCGCTTGCAGCGCAAGGCAGGCTGCGCGCGGCTGTCGGTGATTGACCACGGGGTCGGCATACCGCAGGACTTCCGCGATCGCATCTTCCAGAAGTTCGCTCAGGCCGATGCCACCGACAGCCGCCAGAAAGGCGGCACTGGCCTGGGCCTGAACATTTCGCGTTCCATCATTGAAAAGCACAACGGCACCCTGGACTTCATCAGCGAGCCGGGTGTGCGTACCGAATTCTTTTTTGACCTGCCGCTGGCAGTGTCCCCGTGAACGGAAACTGCCATGCGTGAACTCAATCTCGTGCTCTATGTCGAGGACGACCCGGACATCCAGATGGTGGCCCAGATGGCCCTTGAAGTGGTGGGTGGCCTCACGCTGCGTAGCTGCAGTTCGGGTCAGGAAGCGATAGACGCAGCCGCCACCTGCCAGCCAGACTTGATCCTCCTGGACGTGATGATGCCAGGCCTCGATGGCCCTGCCACGCTGGCGCAATTGCGCAAGCTGCCCAATACGGCTTCCACACCAGTGGTGTTCATGACAGCGAAGGTGCAGACGGCCGAAGTGGCTTACTACAAAACGCTAGGCGCGCTCGGCGTGATCGCCAAGCCTTTCGACCCCATGCAGTTGGCGCAGCAGGTGCGCCAATTCTGGCAGCAGGCGGGCCTATGAGCGAGGATGCCGCAGCCGTCCAGGCCAAGGTGGACATGCTGGCCAAGGTCTTTTCTGGCCGACTGCACGTGCGCTATGAAAAAATGAACGAGGCGTATGCGCTGTGCCTGCACGCGAGCGACGACAGTCCGTGGATTGAATTGCATCGCCTACTCCATTCCTTGGCCGGCGCCGCCGGCAGCTTCGGTTTTGATGCGCTGGGTCAGCGAGCCCGCGTCATTGAAATGCAGGTCAAGGACTTGCTGGCGCAGGCGGTGCGCCATCCACACGACATCAATGAAATCGGGCTGGCGCTGGCCGCCCTGCAAAGTGAACAGTAGAGGAGAGCATGGATACATCAACGATTTACAGCAAGACCGCCAAGGGCATGAGCGAATTCAAGGCCGGCGGCAAGGCCCTGGCCCGCGAACATGCGCGCGTGCTGGCTCTGATCAATGGCCGCTCCAGCATTGGCGACTTGCTCAATAGCGGCGCTCTGGTGGCTGGCAAATACGCCCCCGTCATCGAGGCCTTGCTTGAACACGGCATGATCCGCAAATTCGAAGGCGCCAAGCTGTCCGAGGCGCTCGAATGGAACGCGGGCGGGCGCGTCAACGATTTTGCCGAAGCGCTGCCCACCTTGACGGTGGACGAATTGTCGCCCCAGGAAAGCGTGCAAGCCTGGGCCCAGGCCAAGCGCGGCGCCACCGAGCTGCGCACCAGCGGTTTCTACTCGTATGGCAAGAAGGCGAGCTTGAGTCTGGCGGCAGGCAATGTCGGCCTCAATGCGCTGGTGGTGGAAGACGACGAAGAATTGGCCGAACTGCTGGTGGTGCTGCTGTCGGAAAAAGGCATGAACGTGAAAGTGGCGGCGGACGTGCCGCAGGCGCTCATTGCGGTGCAGTCCGGAACAGCGCCTGACATCGTGCTGCTCGATATTGTGCTGCCGGGCGCGCCGGGACGCGATGGCTTTGACGTGCTGGCCTACATCCGGCGCCAAGCCGAGTGGGCGAAGGTGCCGGTAGTGATGGTCACGTCCGAAGTATCGGACGACCAGGTCATGCGTGGGCTCAAGGCCGGCGCCGACGGCTACATCTTCAAGCCCTTCCAGTGGGATGCGCTGTACCGCTGCATCAAGGAAGTGGTCGGTATCTAAGTGGTCGAACGCCGGCGCGCGCCTAGTTGTTGAGCCCGCCGCCGCGCACCCCATCCTTGCGCTCGATGAGCTCGATCTTGTAGCCGTCCGGATCGGTCAGGAAGGCGATCACGGTGCTGCCACCCTTGACCGGGCCCGGCTCGCGCGTGACGTTGCCGCCATTGT
>JBJMVX010000042.1:0-11845 GCA_045810445.1 Massilia sp. | reverse complement strand
TCCTGCGTCCAGCGCTGAAGCAAAAGCCGGCGCGCTTAAAAACTTGGCCCAGCGCTACGACTACGTGGAAAAGATGCTGGAAGGGCGAGATTACCTGATGGGCGAGCGCTTCAGCGTGGCCGATGTGTATTTGTTCGTGGTCACCAACTGGGCTGGCCATTTGCAATTTGATCTGTCGCCGTGGCCAAACCTGCAAGCCTTCCAGAAACGCATCTTCGTGCGTCCCGCCGTCCAGCAAGCGCTGCGTGCCGAAGGTTTGATCCAGTAAGCCCATACAGCGCCACTTCTTACTTCGTACGACTGGTCACATCGTCCTCGGGAAATTTCCACGTCGCCCTCAAAGTTTCCACGTCGCCCTCGCGGATGCGGGGGCCCATGCTGAGCAAGCGGAGCATGGGGCCAACGCAAGCGTTGGCGCACGACCGCTTGCGGTCGTCCCCGCTTGCGCGAGGGCGACGTAGTGTGCATGCGCGAGGGCGAAGCAATGCGCATGCGCGAGGGCGACGTGAGCGCGGTTCTTTTGGCACCTTGATAAGCCTTCCTTTGTCTGCTTGATCACAGCTGTTGCGCTATACGATTTTTTCACCGAAATTCGCTTTCCCTCGCGATTTTTTGGCGGTATAGTTGCCCCTGTTCGTATTGCCTTCGAGCACTAAAATGATGGCAAAACGTTCACCTCGGGCGTGTACTCCCCGTCGTGCTTGAACGTATGGCGATATCGATAGACTGCATGGTTGGCGTAACAACGGGTCCACTACATCGAACGCCGCTGACATTGCCTGGCCTTATCCCTGCCGGCACCAACGCTGTTTGACTGACCTCTACGCCTCACCTTTTCTAAAGCCGCCCATGCCTTCCTTTGCCAAACTGCAGATCGCCCTCAAGAACTTCTATGTGCGCATCGCCGTCGCCCTGATGCTGGTGCTGGTAGTCGCCCTGGCCGTCTACAAATCCGACGTGCCGCAAGATACCGGCCCGGTCGTGTACTCCCAGGACATTTCCCAGATCACCGCGCTGGCGGCCGAAAAGTCACGCCTGGAATATCTGCTGGTGGCCAAGCCGCTGTCGGAGTCCCCTCGCTATGTCTTCAAGTTCCGTGACACCCCGCAATTGCATGTCGTGAAAGTCCCCAGCACCTCTCACCTGAGCCTGGAGCGCGAAGTCCTGCTCAAGAATGCCATTCCGTATTCCATCGCACGCGACGACTACCTCGCCTCGCACAAGGCCGTGTTGCTCGACGAAGGGCAAAATCCGCTGGCGGCGGAATTGCTGTCCTTCCTCAAACGCCACGCCCTCGATATCTTTGTGATCTGCCTGGTGTTGTACGCGGTCAAATTCGGCATTCCCGGCATGGGCATGAGCGCCGCCGTCATCATGCCGGACAAGCTGCGGGGCAGCATGGACGACCTGATCGGTATGGAAGATATCAAGCAGGAAGTGCTGCACCTGGAAGACATGATTCGCAACCGCAGCGAATATCAATCGCACAATATCGACAAGCCCTTCAACGTCATGTTGACCGGGCCCGCTGGTACCGGCAAGACCAAGCTGGTGGGCTACCTGGCCAAGAAACTCAATGTGCCGCTGATCCAGGCCTCTGGTTCGGCGCTCGAATCCGGTTACGTGGGCGGCGGCTCCAAGGCCCTCAACGCCCTGTACCGCAAGGCATGCGCGCGTGGCAGCTGCATCATTTTCCTTGATGAAGCGCAAAGTCTGTTCATGCCGCGTGGCCGCGGAGAAAAAAAATGGGAAGACGACACGGCCAACACCCTACTGGGCTTGCTGGACGGCGTCAAAAGCGACAAGGGCCAAGGCGTGATTTGGGTGGTGGCCTCGAACTTCGATGACGCATCGACCGATATGGACGAGGCCATGCTGCGCCGTTTTTCCGTCAAGATCAATTTCCGCTTGCCGAACAAGGGCGAGCGCGGCGACTTGCTCAAGAGCTTCTTGGGCCGCAAGAAAGAAGGCCTGGTTGATTGGAACAACCTTGATCTGGGTCAAGTTGCCGAAATGACTGCAAACCTCAGTCCGGCGCTGCTGGAAACCGTGGTGGAACGCGCCAGCATGATTTCGATCCAGGAAAAAGCAATCATCAATACCGATCTGATGTTCCGCGCTTTCGAGCGTGCAACCTTGGGCTTGACCGACCGCGCGACCACGGCAGAAAAACACAAGCAGCGCGAGCGCATCGCCCTGCATGAGCTCGGTCACTTTTTCATGCAGATTGACCCATATTTGCGCCAGGGCATGTCGCTGGAGCAAGTGAAGGAAAAATCGCACCTGCTGAAAATTTCCACCGAGTCCGTTTCCAAACTGGGCGCGCTCGGCTATGTGCTGCAGTCGGGCGACGATATGTCCCTGCGCACGCTGGAAGAGCTGGAGCAGGACGTGATCCAGTTATACGGCGGCGTGGCAGCCGAGGAGCTGTTCTACGGCGCGCGTGGCATTTCGGTGGGCAGCCAGAATGACATCGAAAAAGCCACCAAGATGCTCAACCTGATGGTCAATCGCCTGTCCATGTACTCGCGCTCGAAGATTGATTACACCCAGCTCAAGCAAGAGGGCAGTGGCGAGCACACGATTCGCCAGGTCGAAGAGAAGTCCGATGAGCTCTACAGCTACACCTTGCGCGCAATCGGCGATTACAAGGACATCATCGCGTCCATCAAGGACGTGCTGCTGGACCAGTACGTGCTGTCAAAGGACGCCGTGTTCGCACTGTTGGAAGAGCGTCACGCGCTGTTGATGGGGCATCTGGTCGCGCCGCGCCTGGTGCTGCAGGCCGGTCACGCCTAAGGCACGGTCGCCAGCGTCGTCAACACCTGGTGCACCGATGCGCGCACGGCCATGAACTGGGCGCGGCGCGCGTCCTTGTTCAACCTGAATAGCATCAGCCCCTCGACCTGGGCCACAATCAACACGGCGCGCTGCATGTACTGCTCGTCGCTGATGGCCGGATTGAGTCCCCGTATCAGCTTGAAGATGGCCTTGCGCTCGCGCGCCAGCATCGTGTCCATCAGGCGCGAGGCAAAGGCATTGCGCGAGGCCAGGGCCCACAGCTCGAAGAAGATCGCATGCGTGACCGGGTCAGTCAGCTCCTCCATGAACATGTCGCAGGTCGACAGAAACTGCTCGATGCGCGAGGCGCCAGGCTTGGCCGCCGAGATGCCATCCATCTTCGACTGAAACACATCCATCGTATAGAGCAGAACCGCTTCAAGCAGCGCGTCCTTGCTCTGGTAGTAGTGCTGCACGTTCGACAGGCTTATGCCCACTGCCGCGGCCACGCGCCGCATTGACAGGCCTGAGTAGCCATCGGTGGCCAGCAGCGAACGCGCAGCGTGCAGGATGTCGAGCGCGCGCCCCAGGCCTTTTTCGGTGGTGGTGGACGCTTTGTGCTGGAGGGAGGTCAGGGTACTGGACATGGGTGCAATTATCGCATGGTGCTTTGAAAAATAGTACGACTGACCTATAATCGAGACTTTAGGTCGTTCGACCTACTTCCGCATTCTAAACTGGGTAACACTTCAGGAGCCGACCATGAGCCGCAAAGTCTTCGTCACCGGCGTGGGCATGATCCCATTTGCCAAGCCGGGCGCCAGTGCGCCGTATGACCAGATGGGCGCCTTGGCCACGCGCGAAGCGCTGGCCGACGCCGGCGTCGCCTACGACCACATCGAACAGGCCTATGTCGGCTATGTCTATGGCGACTCCACCAGCGGCCAGAAGGCGCTGTACCAGGTCGGCATGACCGGCATCCCCATCGTCAACGTCAACAACAACTGCTCGACCGGCTCCACCGCGCTGTACCTGGCGCGCCAGGCCATTGCCAGCGGCGCTGCCGAATGCGTGCTGGTGTTAGGCTTCGAGCAAATGAGCCCGGGCGCCCTGGGCGCCGTGTTCAACGACCGTCCCAGCCCCTTCGACCCGTTTGACGCTGTCACCGACCGCCTGGTCGGCATGCCCGACATTCCGCTGGCCCTGCGTTACTTTGGCGGCGCCGGCCTGGCACACATGAAAAAATATGGCACACCCTTCGACGCCTTCGCCAAGATCCGCGCCAAGGCCAGCCGCCATGCCGTGAACAACCCGCTGGCACTGTTTCGCAAGGAGGTGAGCACCCAGGACGTGCTGGATGCGCCCATGATCTGGCCCGGCGTGATGACACGCCTGATGGCCTGCCCGCCCACCTGCGGCGCGGCAGCGGCAGTGCTGGTGTCGGAAGACTACGCTCGCAAGCACAACCTGAAAGCCAACGTCTACATCGCCGCCCAGGCAATGACCACCGACCGTCCCAGCACCTTCGACGCCGACGACATGATGCGCGTGGTCGGCTACGACATGAGCCGCGAAGCTGCCGAGAAGGTCTACACGCAGTCTGGCATTGGCCCTGAGGACCTGGACGTGGTGGAGCTGCACGACTGCTTCGCCCACAACGAACTGATTACCTACGAGGCACTGGGCCTGTGCCCGGAAGGCGGCGCCGACAAATTCATCAGCGAGGGCGGCAACACCTACGGCGGCAAGGTGGTGACCAATCCTTCCGGCGGCCTTCTCTCCAAGGGCCATCCGTTAGGTGCGACGGGTCTGGCGCAATGCTACGAACTGACCCATCAGTTGCGTGGCAGCGCAGGCGCACGCCAGGTGGCGGGTGCACGCACCGCGCTGCAGCACAACCTGGGCCTGGGCGGCGCCTGTGTCGTCACAATGTACCGGGGCGCCTGATGAATGTCATTGGAAAGTCCACTTGGGAGACGGCGGAGCTGGAAGGCTTTCGCGACGCTGTGCGCCGCTTCGTCGACAGTGAAGTCGCGCCACACCAGGAGCGCTGGCGCAAGCAGCAGCACGTGGACCGCGAGCTGTGGCGCAAGGGTGGCGAGATGGGCATTCTCTGCGCCGACATCCCGGAAGAATATGGCGGCTCGGGCGGCACATTCGCGCACCAGGCGATCGTGTTCGAGGAATTGGGATACGCCGGCGACATGGCCTTTGGCATCCACGTGCATGCCATCGTCGCCCACTACCTGCTCAATCAAGGTACCGAAGCGCAGAAGCGCAAATACCTGCCGCTCCTGGCCAGCGGCGAGATGGTGGCTGCAATCGCCATGTCGGAACCGGGCGCCGGCTCGGACTTGAAAGGCATCCGCACCACCGCCGTGGCCAACGCCGACGGCTACCGCGTCAACGGCTCCAAGACCTTCATCTCGAACGGCTTTCTGGCCGATCTGGTGGTAGTTGTGGTCAAGACCGACAATGCCGCTGGCGCCAAGGGTGTGTCGCTGCTTCTGCTTGAGACGAAAGACAATCCAGGATTTCGCGTGGGACGTATCCTGGAAAAGGTCGGGCAGAAGGGGCAGGATACCTGCGAGCTGTTTTTCGACAACGCCCACGTCCCGCTCGACAATGTGCTCGGCGGCGTGGAAGGCAAGGGCTTTGCCCAGTTGATGACTGAGCTGCCTTACGAGCGCACCATCCTGGGCGTGTCCGGCGTGGCCGCCATTGAGCGTGCGCTGCGGTTGACCGTGGATTACACGCGTGAGCGCAAGGCCTTTGGCCAGGCGCTGATCGAAATGCAAAATACCCGCTTCGTGCTGGCTGAAGTGAAGACCGAAGCGACGGTAGCGCGCGTCTTCATTGACCGCTGTATCGAAGACACTATCGCCGGCAAGATGGACACAGTGCGCGCCTCGATGGCCAAGTACTGGATCTCCGACCTGCAATGCAAGATCATCGACCAGTGCGTGCAGCTGTTCGGCGGCTATGGTTATATGCTCGAATACCCGATCGCGCAGATGTACGTCGACGCCAGGGTGCAGCGCATTTATGGCGGCGCCAACGAGATCATGAAAGAGATCGTCGCCCGCTCACTGTAACGCTCAAGGAAACAGCATGCCAGGACCACTTACAGGAATGCGCGTCATTGAAATGGTGGGACTGGGCCCGTGCCCTTTCGCTGCCATGATGCTGGCCGATATGGGCGCGGAAGTCATTCGCATCGACCGCAAGCCGGTGCCCGGCCAGCCCAACCCGTTTCCCATGCTGGGCACGAAATTTGACGTCATGGCGCGCGGCCGTCGTTCGCTGGCGCTGGACCTGAAGCACCCAGCGGCACGCGACACAGTGCTACGCCTCGTGGAGAAATCCGACATCTTTATCGAAGGCTTTCGGCCTGGCGTGATGGAGCGCCTTGGCCTGGGGCCGGACGCATGCCAGGCGCGCAATGCCGCGCTGGTGTACGGGCGCATCACGGGCTGGGGACAGCAGGGACCATTGGCGCAGGCGGCCGGCCACGACATCAACTACATCGCCTTGACTGGCATGCTGCATGCCATGGGGCGCGCCGATACGCCGCCAGTCCCGCCACTGAACCTGGTGGGCGACTTTGGTGGCGGTGCCATGATGCTGGCCTTCGGCGTGGTGTGTGCGGTGCTCGAAGCGCGCCAGTCGGGCAAGGGGCAGGTGGTGGATGCCGCCATGACGGACGGCGCAGCCTTGCTGGGCGCGATGATGTACGGGTTTCGGGCCTATGGCTCATGGAGGGACCAGCGTGGCGCCAACATGCTCGATGGCGGCGCCCATTTTTACGCTACCTACGCCTGCGCTGACGGCAAATTCATCTCCATCGGCGCCATCGAGCCGCAGTTTTACGCCTTGCTGCTCAAGCTCACTGACACGCAGGATGCGGCCTTTGACCGGCAGATGGACCAGGCGCAGTGGCCTGCGCTGACCGAGAGATTCGCGGCAGTTTTTCGCACGCGCACGCGCGACGCATGGTGCCAACTGCTGGAAGGGACGGACGTGTGCTTTGCACCGGTACTGGACATGGGCGAAGCTCCTCAGCATCCGCACAATATCGCGCGCGGCACCTTTGTCGAGGTGGACGGCGTCATCCAGCCTGGCCCCGCCCCACGCTTTAGCCGCACTGCGCCAGAAGCTGGCGGCGCAGCGGCGACGCCGGGCGAACATAGTGTGCAGGTGCTGGCTGACTGGGGTTGGGACGATGGCGAAATTTCCACACTGGCGGGTCAGGGCGTTATCTAGCAACCATTCGCGCCAGTTGGTGGAGTAGTATGCAGATATCCTGATTCAAAAGGGGGCGCTATGGAGAGTTTGCTATTTGGTGCAGTGCCGATGCGGGCCGACATGGAACTTGTTCCTGGGCGTGATCTTGTCATCGCCGGGCAATTTCTCAGGCCAATTGACGCGCAAATCGCGCACGGCCGCCTGGCGGCTGCCGGCATTCCCGCGGTCGTGGCTGACGCTTGTCTCGCCCAGGCTTACGAGGTCATGTCCGCTGCCATGGGTGGCGTGCGGGTGCTGGTTCCGCAGGCGCATTTGGCGGAAGCAGCCGAAGTGTTGGCTGCGTTGGAGCGCGGGGATTTTGCGTTGCCTGATGAGGGTGACGAAGCCTGAGTGAGGACACACAGTTATCAATAGAACGGTCCTTGCGAATGCGAGGACCTATGCTCAATTGGCTTCGTGCTTCGTGCTACGTCCACGCCCACCACGCTCGTTATGGGTCCTCGCTTTCGCAAGGACAGTGCTGGTGGTGGTGGGGCTTTCCTGCTTCCTGCCTTAAGCCCGTTCAGACCCGCCATCACGCCATTGCCCGGCACCGAGCAGGATAATCTTTAGCTGACGCACAAAATTTTCAGCCATCTCCTGCTCCAGCAAGGGTTGGTCCGGCGGCAGGTCAAGAATGTCGGTCGCTGCCGCCAGCATGGTCATCACAATGAGCCCGCACACGGTCTGCAGGCGTGCCGTTGGCAGTGCCTTGTACAATCCCAGCGCACGAAAATCCTGCGCCATCTCGTTGGTGAAGTGCGTTACATCATTGCGAATGGCTAGCCGCAAAATGCGACTGCCTCCGCTGCGCTCACTGGCAATGAATAGAAACTGCAGCCGGTTCGCCTTCACATAGTTCTGGTAGACCTGCACCGAACTGCGCAACATGCTGCCCTTGGCCGGATCGACCTGGCGCGCTTCACGTAAAAGACGGCGCAAGGTAATGCCCACTTCCTCAACCAGTTCCAGTCCCAGTTCGTCCGTATTGCGAAAGTGGCGGTAGAAGGCATTGGGCACGATCCCAGCCTGGCGCGCGATCTCGCGCAGCGCGATATTGGAAAAGCTGCGTCCTTCGCCCACCAGCGTCAATGCTGCGCGCAGCAGCGCCTTATGGGTGCTGGCCTTGCGCTCGCTGCGGGTGGGGGCGTGATCGTGATCGGCTTCTGACATGGTATCTACTGTGTACAAGTGTTATCGCATTTTACACGGCATTGACGATATTTCACCCTATGAAACGCCCGCATTAATTGAAGTTTGGCTCTAAACTCGGCCCGGATATTTGACTTTGAGTGGACAAGTGTACACAATATAGGCTGTTGAGAACTTCATGGCTACCCAATGACGTCGATTCGCACTGCCCTTGCCAGCCTGGCCGACATGTTCGCCTACCCGCTGCGCCATACGCACTACCTGGAACTGGTTAATCCCCTGTGGACCCATCACGTGCTCAAGGCGCGAGTGGTCAGTGTGTGGGATGACACGGCCGATACCCGCACATTGACCTTGCGTCCCGGGCGCGGCTGGCGCAGCCACCGCGCCGGCCAGTTCGTGCGCCTGGGCGTGCCCATTGATGGCAAGCGCCACACCCGCACCTATTCGATTTCTTCGGCCCCGGGACGCAGCGATGGCTGCATCACCGTCACCATCAAGGCCATCGATGGCGGTCGCGTGTCGCAGCATTTAGCACGCCAGGTCAAGGTGGGCAGCTATCTGCCGTTGGGCGAGCCCCAGGGCGAATTCGTCATGCCCGAGTCGATGCCGGTCCATCCGCTGTTTATCACGGGCGGCAGCGGCATCACGCCTGTCATGAGCATGTTGCGCAGCTATGTGCTGGAATACGACGTTATTCCGGACGTAACGCATATGCACTACGCGCCGCACGCGCTGGACGTCATTTTCGGCGCCGAGCTGCAGCAAATGCAATCGACCCAGCCCCACTACCAGCTGCACAAGTACTACACGCGTGCCAATGCGGCAGCGGCCAGCGTGCATTTCAGCGCCGAGCAGCTAGAGGCAGCCTGTCCCGATTGGCGTGAGCGCGAAGTGTGGGCCTGCGGCCCGGCCAGTTTGCTCGATGCCGTGGAAGCCCATTGGGCCAAGGCCGGCCTGTCGCGCCAGCTGCACGTGGAGCGCTTTCGCGCCAAGGTGGCCGACATCCCGGCAGGCGGCGCGCGCCAGGGCAGGGTATTCTTCGCTGGCAGCCAGATCACGACAGCCTCGGACGGCAGTACCAACTTGCTGCGCCTGGCCGAAGACGCGGGCTTGAATCCGCCGCACGGCTGCCGCATGGGCATCTGCCACGGCTGCAATACCACCTTGGTCAGCGGCTGCGTGCGTGACCTGCGCAATGGCACCCTGATTGCCGAAGCCGGCGACACCGTGCAGGTGTGCGTGTGCGCCGCCGTTGGCGACGTCGAACTGGCGCTGTAACCTTCTACCGAACTGGAACCACTATGCCGATCCCCGCCCATTTGAGTCCCGCCGACGTCGCCGAATTTGGTCGCGAAGTCGAAGCGATCCGCAATGAAGTCATGGACAGTCGCGGCGAGCGCGATGCCCGCTATATCTACCGCCTGATCAAGGTCCAGCGCAGCATGGCGCTCGGTGGTCGCCTCGTTATCTACGCCAGCCTGGCCTTGCTGCCCCAGTGGGGCCATGCGTTCGCCGGCTGGCAGTTCTTCTGGCCGGTGATGGTCCTGGGGACCATGATGCTCGGTTGCGCCAAGATTTTGGAGAACATGGAAATTGGTCACAACATCTCGCACGCCCAGTGGGACTGGCTGCGCGACCCGGCGATCCAGTCGGGCAGTTGGGAATGGGACCATGTCTGTCCGTCCGACCAATGGAAGCACTCCCACAACGTGAAGCACCATACCTGGACCAATGTCTTTGGCAAGGACGCCGACGTGGGTGGCTATGGTTTGCTGCGCCTGTTTTCGGCGCAGCGCTGGAAGCCGTTCAATCTCGGTAATCCCCTGTACGCGCTGCTGCTGGCCGTGCTGTTCGAGTGGGGCATTGCGATTCAAGAGCTGGAGCTGGGCCGCGTGCTGTCCGGGCGCCAGAGCTGGGCCAGCATTCGCCCGATGTGGTTGCGTACGCGCGAAAAAATGCTGCGCCAGATTTTAAAGGACTACATCCTGTTTCCACTGTTGGCGGGACCCTTCTTCTTCTACGTGTGCGCCGCCAACGCGGTGGCCAACATCATCCGCAACCTGTGGACTTACCTGATCATCTTTTGCGGTCACTTCCCGATGGACGTACATGTGTTCACCAAAGAGGAAGTGGAAAACGAAACCCGCGCACACTGGTATGTGCGACAGCTGCTCGGCTCCTGCAATATCGGCGGCGGCAAGCTGTTTCACATCATGAGCGGCAACCTCAGTCACCAGATCGAACACCACCTGTTTCCCGACATGCCGAGCAATCGCTATCCTGAAGTAGCACCGCGCATTCGCGCCCTGTGCGCGCGTTATCGCCTGCCGTACAACAGCGGTTCGCTCACGCGCCAGTTCGGCACCACCGTGCTGCGCATCCTGCGCATGACCTTCCCGGGCTACAGCCCGCACCTCGATGGTCCGCCGCCGATTCGTGTCAAGGCGAGCGCGCGCTGATCTGATCGCACGCACCAATGCAAACGGCCCGCAAGTTGCGGGCCGTTTGCATTGGTGCGGAAAGGCTTACTTGCCGATTTGCTTGCTCTCTGCATTTTCCTGCTGGTTCAAGACCTTCTGCTCGGCCTTGGTAATGTGTCCGCCGTTCTGGCTGGCCATCGCGCGTTCTTCCTTGCGGATCTGACGATGTTCCTTGTGCAGGGAGGCCGCTTCGTCCTTGCTCATTTCGCCCGACTTGACCTGCTCGTGAATGCGTTCGTTCTGGTGCTTCAAGCGATCATTGACCTGATCCCGGCGCGGATGGTTCTTTTCCCAGTTGGTGTCTGGCTCGGCGGCGTAGGCGCTAACGGTGGCGCAGGCGACGAGGGCAACGAGGATGGTCAAGGCGATTTTTTTGCTAACGCTTTTCATTATGGGCTCCGTGGGTTATCTGGTGGATCGATATTACCCCTGATCAACGAAAATCCATGCATACTCGTTGGCATGAAAGCTGTATCAATCGTAACAAAATGCAACGGAAAACTGATGCGTTCAAACCTGCGTGGAAATCAACCATGACGCTCGTCTATGTGTTCGCTTGGCTTCTGGGCCTGGTTTTTCTGATTGTCGGCGTCGCTGGTTTTCGTGAAGGGATGCAAAACCGCCGCTGGCACAAAGTCACCGGCTTTGTGCGCAGAATTGCGATTGAGCGATCCATGGAAGGGGAGCGCACGGTCAGATACGCGGTGCGGGTTGACTATCGTTACACGGTCGGTGGGCACGCAAGAAACGGGCGCGACCAGGTTGGGAGCACCGAATACAGCAGCGAAGTGGATGCCTTGGTAGCGCCGTACGTGGTGGGAGGCCCGCTGGATGTCTACGTCAACCCGGACAACGCGACCCGCAGTAGCTTGCGTATTGGCGTGCAGTTCGGTGATCTGCTTCCCATCATTTTTGGCGCAGGGATGATGGCGTTTTTCTCGTATCAGCTGTCCCTCAGCTAGTCCGCGAATCGTTCTGGTTTTTGGCGGCCGGACCTGGCGGGGGTGAACTGCCGCTCCAGTAAGCGAGGCAGCAAGACTTACCAATTGAAACGACCAATGCGCCTGGGCGATTTGGCACGGCCACGGCATGGGCGTCAACGAATCGCCGGACGCAAAAAAGCCGCAGTCTCGTAGCGAGAACTG
>JBJMVX010000041.1:0-6552 GCA_045810445.1 Massilia sp. | reverse complement strand
GGATGGCGGGGAAGTTGAGGCGGCAGCCGCGAAAACCTGCGCGCAGTGAGCAAAGTGCAGTGAAATAGTTGGCCCATAAACGTCATTCCCGCGGAGGCGGGAATCCATACTGAGCTTGAACGCACGCGACGTATGGGTTCCCGCCTCCGCGGGAACGACGGTTTTTAGGACGGTGGTTTTAATACCGTCTTGATATACGTTTTTTGAGAAAGCAGTCCATGTCCGAGAACACACCAGCAATCATCGCCAAGTCCGACGAATACGGCGCCGCCCAGATTCAAATCCTGGAGGGTCTGGAAGCCGTGCGCAAACGCCCCGGCATGTACATTGGCGACACTTCGGACGGCACCGGCTTGCACCATCTGGTGTTCGAAGTGCTGGACAACTCCATCGATGAATCGCTGGCCGGCCACTGCACGGAAATCCACGTCACCATCCACTCCGATAATTCGATTTCGATTACCGACAACGGCCGCGGCGTACCAACCGGGATGAAGTTCGACGACAAGCACGAGCCAAAACGCTCGGCTGCCGAAATCGTCATGACCGAACTGCACGCAGGCGGAAAATTCGACCAGAACTCGTACAAGGTATCGGGCGGTTTGCACGGCGTGGGCGTCTCCTGCGTGAACGGCCTGTCTAAACTGCTGAAACTGACCATCCGCCGCGACGGCAAAGTCCACTACATGGAATTTGTGCGCGGCGTGCCGCAAAACCGCGAAATCGAAATCATCGACGGCGTGGCCTGCTCGCCGATCAAAGTCATTGGCGAGACCGACAAGCGCGGCACCGACGTCCACTTCTGGGCCGACGAAGAGATCTTCACGCACGTCGAATTCCACTACGAGATTCTGGCCAAGCGGATTCGCGAACTGTCGTTCCTCAATAACGGCGTGCGCATCAAGCTGACCGACCAGCGCACCGGCAAGGAAGAAGTCTTCGCGTTCGAAGGCGGCACCCGCGGCTTTGTTGAATACATCAACACCTCCAAGACTGTGCTGCACCCGACCGTGTTCCAGGCCACTGGCGAGCGTATGTCGGAACAGAACACCAACATCACCGTGGACGTGTCAATGCAATGGAACGACACCTACAACGAGCAGGTGCTGTGCTTTACCAATAACATCCCGCAGCGCGATGGCGGCACCCACTTGACCGGCCTGCGCGCCGCGATGACGCGGGTGATCAACAAATACATCGACGAACACGAATACGCCAAAAAGGCGAAGGTTGAAATCACCGGCGACGACATGCGCGAAGGCCTGACCTGCGTGCTGTCCGTGAAGGTGCCGGAGCCGAAATTCAGCTCGCAGACCAAAGACAAGCTGGTATCGAGCGAAGTGCGCGGCCCGGTCGAAGAAATCGTCGCCAAGACCCTGACCGACTACCTGGCCGAAAAGCCAAACGACGCCAAGATCATCTGCGCCAAAATCGTGGAAGCTGCCCGTGCGCGCGAAGCGTCACGCAAGGCGCGCGACCTGACCCGCCGCAAAGGCGTGATGGACGGCCTGGGCCTGTCGGCCAAGCTGGCCGATTGCCAGGAAAAAGACCCTGCTCTCTCCGAACTGTACATCGTCGAGGGTGATTCCGCAGGTGGCTCGGCCAAGCAGGGACGCGATCGTAAATTCCAGGCGATTTTGCCACTGCGCGGTAAAGTGCTGAACGTGGAAAAGGCGCGCTTCGAGAAAATGCTGTCCTCCGAGCAGATCACCACCCTGATCGCGACCCTGGGCACCTCGATTGGCCCGGACGAATTCAACGTCGAAAAGCTGCGCTACCACCGCATCATCATCATGACCGATGCGGACGTCGACGGCGCCCACATCCGCACCCTGCTTCTGACGCTGTTCTACCGCCAGATGCCGCAGCTGGTCGAACGTGGCCACATCTACATCGCGCAGCCGCCGCTGTACAAGGTCAAGGCCGGCCGCGACGAGCGTTATCTGAAGGATGACGTGGAAGAGGCAAGCTACATGATGACCGTGGCGCTGAACACCGCAGCGCTGACGCCGCGCGAAGGCGCCGAGCCAATTACCGGTGAAGTGCTGGCAGAACTGGTCCGCAAATTCAACCTGGCCAACGCCATCATGATGCGCTTGACGCGCGTGATCGACCGCGCTGCGCTGACGGCTATCATGACCGGTGTGGAGCTGGATTTGTCGAGCATCGAGCAGGCAGAAAAATCGGCCAAGTCGATGGAAGAAATCATTGGCGATCGCGCAGTGAAAGTGCTGGTGCGTTCGGACGAATTGAGCGAGAAGCACGCGCTGCGCATTGAGCGTATGCACCACGGTAATGTGAAGGTCAGCTCCATCGACGCCGACTTCGTACAGGGCGCGGACTATGCGACGCTGGCCAGTGCAGCGGCCACGTTCAAGGGCTTGATTGGCGAAGGCGCCTTCATTCGCCGTGGCGAAGGTGAGCGCGTCAAGGAAACCGCCGTGGTGGACTTCCACCATGCGATGCAGTGGTTGCGCGACGAGGCAGAACGCACCGTCAGCAAGCAGCGCTACAAAGGGTTGGGCGAGATGAATCCAGAGCAGCTGTGGGAAACCACGATGGATCCGACCGTGCGCCGTTTGCTGAAAGTGCAGATCGAAGACGCGATTGCCGCGGACCAGATTTTCACTACGCTGATGGGTGATGAGGTTGAGCCGCGCAGGAACTTTATTGAGTCGAATGCGCTGCATGCGGGGAATATCGACGCTTAAGTTTGCGTTAGCTAGCTCCCGACCAGGAGATCTCAAAAAGCCCAAGCATGCTTGGGCTTTTTTACAGACGCGATCGCATTGGTCATTACCTCGCAGCGCCAGTTAACCCGGCCAAAACGACCACCATTCGCGAATACTGATATTCTTGCGCCAACAATGTATTTTTGAAACTAATTGGATAGGAATGTTCGCATGACTTCACGCACTTTGTTGCCTTTACTCTTGGTCGGAACCTTGGGCGCGCTGACGCTCGCTGGCTGCAAGCGCAAGGAAGCGCCAGCTGCACCGCCTGTGGCCGTCGCTACTGCCAGCGCACCGGCGGCAAGCGCTGCGCCGACTTCCACCCCAGCACCCGCACCAGCAAAAGCCTTCGACATCACGTCGGTCCCAATGTCGACCGCAACAATCCCGCCCTTCCCGTTTGTCGAGCTGCCACCAGGCACCGACGGCTACCACAAGGATGCCAAGGACTTCGACCGCGCCTGGGTCATCGCAGGTGACGAGCTGCGCGCCGTCGAGGGCCGTACGTCCGAACGCTGGTTTCCAATCCATGTTGCGAACATGTCGGTGCTGGCGGCCTTTCGCAACTACGAAACAGCCATCAAATCGCTGGGCGGCGTGCGTGTGGACACCGCGCAGCCATTCGATCCTGCCTTTATCGCCCGCAACGGCGGCGACAAGGAAGCGCTGCTGAAAAAGCTGTCCATTCCCAACGGCCACCTGACTGCGCCTGGCGACACGCCATCGTTCTCGCAATACCTGGTGCGTACACCGCAGGGCAATATCTGGATCGCCCTGTTCTTCTTTGACGACGACCTGAACATGTCGATCGAAGTGGTGCAGGAAAAGCCGATGGAACAAACCATCACCCTGGTCAAGGCTGACGCCATGGCGGCTGCCCTGGCCAAGGATGGCCACATTGCGCTGTACCTGAACTTCGACAACGACAGCGACGTCATCCGTGCCGACAGCAAGCCGGCCATCGATGAGATCGCCAAAATGCTGGCCGCCGATCCCAGCCTGAAAGTGCGCGTCGAAGGCCACACCGACAACACCGGCTCGGCCGCCCACAACACCAGCTTGTCGCGCGCACGTGCCGAATCCGTGGTCAAGGCCATCGGCGCCAAGCAAATCGCCAAGGATCGCTTGAAGCCGGAAGGCATGGGCGCGGACCACCCCTTGGTCGACAATGGCAACGAAGAAGGCCGCGCCAAAAACCGGCGCGTGGAGCTGGTCAAAATCTGATTGCCGACAATTGGGCTTTATGCACTAAACTTGGTGTTTTGGAAATTCGGTGCGCCCAGTGGCCGCCGAATTGCACTTCAAAACGAGAGGATGACGGTGCAGGCAAGTCGAACGCCCAATTTGGATAAGCTGCCTACCCGCGCGCGCGAAGGCTGAATGATTTGAGCGCCGCCGTCCTCTTCCAGCCCGAACCGAAACGCCTGAGCACCGCCCTGGTGCTCTCCCTGGCCATTCACGCGCTGCTGTTGAGTATTACGCTTGGCGGCCAGGTATTCGGCCTGCCCGCCCTGCATTTTCCTTGGGAGGAAAAACGCGGCGGGGCGAACGAGCTGCATATTCTTCTAGCACCAGCGCCAGCACCGGTCACCGCGCCCGTCGCCCCGAGCCCGACAGAAGAGCTCACGCCGGCGCCCGCTGTCGAGAAACAGGCAGCCCCCGCCAAGGTTTCACCGCCCGAGCCGAAAGCTGCCACCGCTGTCGTGGCGCCGCCGCCATTGCCCGCGCCACCGCCGGCGATACCTCCTGTGCCCGCGCCAGAACCGGTCAAGGCCGCGCCAAAGCGTCCTGAAGTCAATTTGCCCATCGCGCCAGATGCGCCACCCGTCAGGGCACCGGCCACCAACCTGGCGAGCAACACGCCGACCGAGGGTAGCGAGACTGGCGCCGCTGCAGCCGCCGCGCAGAAGCGGATTGAGCAAGCAGCGCAGGAGAAGGCCAAGCTCGAGCGTGACAAACAAGAGGCAGAAACCCAGCGCCGGGCCGAGGTGAAAGCCGAAGCGCAGCGCGAGGCAGCGCGGCAAGAACAGCTGCGGCAGGACGCTGCACGGGCAGAGCAAGCCGCGAAGAGCGAAGCAGCGCGCGTCGATGCTGAGCGCGCGGAGCAGGCCCGCCGCGAGCTGCAGCAAAAGGAAAAGGCCAAGCAGGACGAGAAGGCGCAGCAAGACGCCGCTCGTCAGGAACAGGAGCGGACAGAGACAGCACGCAAGGAGGCCGCGAACAAGGAGCAGGTGCGGCAGGCGCAGGAAGCAGCCCGTCAAGAGGCCGCGAAACAAGAGGCTGCACGACAGGAGGCAGCAAAGCAGGAGGCAGCACGGCGCGAAGCGGCAAAACAGGAGGCCGCGCGTCAGGAGGCAGCACGGCAAGAAGCGGCTCGACGCGACGCTGAAAAACAAGAAGCTGCCCGGCGTGACGCAGCGAAACAGGAAGCTGCGCGGCAAGATGCGATCAAGCAGGAAGCCGCGCGCAGGGAAGCTGAGAAACAGGACGCGGCGCGGCGCGATGCAGCCAAGCAGGAGGCGGCGCGCCAGGACGCCATTGCGCAAGAGACCGCACGCCAGAATGCAGCAAAGCAGGACGCTGCACGCCAGGAGCGCGCCAAGCAGGAGGCCGCGCAGAAGGAGAAGGCGGATCAGGAAGCGCAGCGCGAGGAGCGCTTGCGGGCTATCGGCAAGCAACTCGATGCCGAGGCGGCCCAGCGCAGCGCCGCGGCCAATCCACCTGCCAAGTCGCTGCTGCCCACCGTCAGTACCTTGCGCCGGGGATGGCTGTATGGCCGTGGCGACCCGAATGCGGACCTTGCGCAGTATGGCGAGGCGATTAGCCGCAAGATCGAATTGAACATGACTTACGACATGGTGCGCGAGGTGGTGAAACAGCCTCACGTGGACCCGATGGTGACCGTGGCGATTCGCGCTGACGGGTCCGTTGAAAAAATTACCTTCGTGGTGTCAAGCGGTGTGCCGGCTATCGATGAGGCGATACGCAATGTGGTGGCGAGCCAGGCCTTGTATCCCAAGTTTCCGCCAGCACTGGCGCGCCAATATGATGTGATCGAGATTCGACGGACCTGGATATTTGATACGGCTATTCGGCTGCAATAAGGCCAGGCATTGGGGAATACGGCCACCGGTTAGCACTCCCTAGAACGCAGCCCCACCCCGTCGTCCTTCGCGAGGACGACGGGGTGGGATCGGACCTGACTCACCATCGGACGACGGGGTGGGATCGGACCAACTCACCATCGGACGACGGGGTGGGATCCCCCCAATACCGTCGCATCTCACGGCGTCAGGATCAAGCTTCGGGCGCCGTCCAGACCAGATTCCACAGGTGCCCATCGATATCTTCGAAACCCTGGTCGTACATGAATCCATGGTCTTCCGGCGGATGCGGGGTGCGACCTCCTGCGCCCACCGCCTTGGCAATCAGGCTGTCCACTTCTTCCCGGCTGTCGCAACTGAGGCAAATGACAAGCTCATTGGCTTCTTTGGCATTGGCAAGAGGCTTGTCGATCAGCGACTGGAAAAATGGCTCGGTCGTCAGCATCGCCTGGATAGTGCCATCGACGATATTCATGAACGCCGCATTCTCGCCGCTAAACCGCGCATCGAAGGTAAAGCCGAGCGCTGAAAAGAAGGCCTTGGATTTTTCCAGGTCTTTCACGGGCAAATTGAGGATGATCTGTTTTTTCATGGCGCTTCCTTAAAAAGAGGGAGGGAAATCGGTGCTTCATCCTGACGACGGGTGACGGTACACGAAATCGACAGGCTGACGCAAAAATCTCGGGCGGCAACCGAAACGGCAAGTCCGCACCCGC
>JBJMVX010000040.1:0-7722 GCA_045810445.1 Massilia sp. | reverse complement strand
GACAGGCCGTTGCGCGCCATCACGCGTGCCAGCTGGACTTCTTCAGGGCAGTCGATGGCCACGATGCGCTGCACGCGCGCGCGCCAGTCGCCAGACTCCACCAGAAGCGGGACCACGAACATCACATAGGGGCCGAGGGCAGCGTCGGCCGCGGCCAGGGCGCTGGCGCGGATCAGGGGATGGAGAATGGCTTCCAGGCGGGCCTTGGCCGCGGGATCGGCAAACACCAGCGCGCGCATGCGGGCGCGGTCCATGGCGCCATCGGGACCGGCACACGCCGGGCCGAACGCGGCCACCAAGGGCGCCATGGCAGCGCCTCCTGGCGCGGTCAAGGCATGGGCGATCAGGTCGGTGTCGACCAGGGTCGCGCCCAGCGCCCCGAACTGGTCGGCCACGGTGGTCTTGCCGCAGCCTATGCCGCCAGTCAAGCCAACGCGCAGGCGGGCGGCAGCGGGGTGGGCCATGGCGCTTAGTGGGCGAGCAGGGTCTGCATGTAGCCTTGCAGATAGCTGCCGTATAACATGGCCAGCATGCCTGCGCCGGTCAGGTAGGGACCGAAGGGAATCTGGGTCTGGCTGTCGCGCTTGCCGAGCAGGATCATCACGATGCCAATCACCGCGCCCACGGCCGAGGAGAGCAAGATAATCGACGGCAGCATGGCCCAACCCATCCAGGCGCCCAGGCCGGCCAGCAGCTTGAAGTCGCCATTGCCCATGCCATCATGCTTGCGCACCAGCTTGTACAAGGCGTTCACGGTCCACAGCACCATATAGCCGGCCACGGCGCCAATGACAGCGTCGCCCAGCGGCACGATGGCCCCTTGCAGATTGACCAAGAGGCCCAGCCACAGCAGGGGGTAGGTCAGGTCGTCGGGCAAAAATTTGGTGTCCAGATCGATGAAGGTCATCGCCAGCAGCAGAAAGCCGAACACCACAATGCCCAGTCCCGTCCAGCCGCTGCCAAACCGCCAGACCAGGTAGCCGGCCATGAGCCCCGAGACCAGTTCAATCAGGGGATAGCGCTTGGAAATGGGGGCCTTGCAGGCACGACATTTCCCTTGCAACACCAGGTAACTGATGACGGGAATGTTCTCCAGGGCGGTGATCTGGTGCCCGCAATGGGGGCATGCCGAACGCGGCAGGGCAAGGCCAAAGTGGTCGGTATGGACCGGCTCCTTGCCGCAATGTTCGGCGCAGGCATTGTCGTACTCGCGCTCGAGCATCTTGGGTACGCGGTAGATCACGACATTGAGGAAGCTGCCGATCAACAGGCCAAACAGGGCAGCCACCAGGGCAGGCCCAAGGGAGCCGGGAGCGGCAAACAGCAGAGTTTCCATAAAGTCCACGCGGTGAGTTGAGTGCAGGGCGCGCGGCCCCGTACGGTTGCGCAGCAGCGCCGGGCGGACAGGCCGCCGGCGCCAGCTGCGCTGCGATCAGACGACCGAACCGAGCTTGAAGATAGGCAGGTACATGGCCACCACCAGGCCACCAATGAGTACACCCAGAATCACCATGATGAGCGGCTCCATCAGCGAGGACAGGGCAGCGACAGCTTCATCGACGTCATCTTCAAAAAACTGCGCGACCTTGCCCAGCATGGAATCGAGGGCGCCCGATTCTTCACCAATGGCCACCATCTGGGTCACGATGGGCGGGAATACATTGGCGTTCTGCATGGCTGCCGTCAGGCTGGTACCGGTGCTCACCTCGTTCTGGATTTTCTTGGTCGCTTCCAGATACAGGGCATTGCCGGAGGCGCCACCGACGGAGTCAAGCGCCTCGACCAGAGGCACACCGGCGGCAAACATGGTGGCCAGGGTACGGGTCCAGCGTGCGATGGCCGCCTTGCGGATCACGTCGCCAAAAATCGGCGCCTTCAACAGCAGCAAGTCCATGCTGCGCTGCATCTTGGCCGAGCGTTGCCAGGTCTGGAAGAAGAAGTAAATCCCGCCACCGAGGCCGCCAAAGATGGCCCACCAGTAGGAGACGAAAAATTCCGAGATGGCCATCACGAACAGGGTAGGACCGGGCAGGTCGGCGCCAAAACTGGTGAACACCGATTTAAATGCCGGCACCACCCAGATCATGATGATCGAGGTCACCACGAATGCAATGCCCAGAATCGACATCGGGTACATCAGGGCCGACTTGATCTTCTTCTTGATCGCTAGCGTCTTTTCCTTGTACACCGCCAGGCGGGTGAGCAAGTCTTCCAGAATACCAGCCTGCTCGCCGGCGCCCACCAGGTTGCAAAACAGCGGGTCGAAGTAGAGCGGGTATTTGCGGAATGCGTTATTGAGGCTGGTACCGGTTTCTATATCGCCGCGCAAGTCCTGGATCAGCTTGGCCATCGAAGGATTCGAGTGGCCCTTGCTGACGATGTCGAACGATTGCAGCAGCGGCACGCCAGCCTTCATCATCGTGGCCAGCTGGCGGGTGAACATCGAAATGTCCTTGTCGGTGATCTTGCGGCCGCTGCGCAAGGTCTTTTTCTTGACCTTGGTGACCAAGACGCCTTGGCGGCGCAAGGTGACAGTGACAATGGCTTCGCCGGCCGCGCGCAGCTCGCCGCGCACAGTCTTGCCAGCCTTGTCCTTGCCTTCCCAGGCGTAGATCGATTCCTTGACGGCCGCCGCAGCGACGGCCCTTGGTGCAGTTGCCATAATTTTCCTATTCGTTGGTACAGCCAAGCACTTCTTCGAGGCTGGTCAGCCCCTGCTTGACTTTCATCAGACCGGAGCGGCGCAAGGATTTCACGCCTTCCGATTCGGATTGGGCAGCAATCTGCGAGGAGTTGCCGTGCGCGAGAATGATTTGTTCAATGGCCGGAGTAATGGGCATGATCTGGTAGATGCCGACCCGGCCCTTGTAGCCGCCGCCGTTGCAACGGTCGCAGCCGACCGGGCCGTAGGGCGACCAGCCGCCTTCGAGTTCTTCGTCGCGAAAGCCGGCAGCGAGCAGGATTTCGCGCGAGGTCGCCAGCGGCTTCTTGCAGGTGCACAGGCGGCGCGCCAGGCGCTGGGCCGTAATCATGATGACGGAGGAGGCGATGTTGAAAGGAGCCACGCCCATGTTCATCAAACGCGTCAAGGTCGCTGGCGCATCATTGGTGTGCAAGGTGGAGAACACCATGTGGCCCGTTTGCGCAGCCTTGATGGCAATGTCGGCTGTTTCCAGGTCGCGAATCTCACCGACCATGATGATGTCCGGATCCTGGCGCAGGAAGGCTTTCAGGGCCACCGGGAAGGTCAGGCCGGCACGGTCATTCACGTTGACCTGGTTCACACCCGGCAAATTGATCTCGGCCGGATCTTCGGCCGTTGAAATATTGATGCCGGGTTTGTTGATCACGTTCAGGCAGGTGTACAGCGACACCGTCTTGCCCGAACCGGTAGGGCCGGTCACCAGCACCATGCCGTAGGGACGCTGGATGGCGTCGAGCAGCAATTCTTTCTGGTCCGGATCGTAGCCGAGCGCGTCAATCCCCATCTGGGCCTGGGTCGCGTCCAGAATACGCATGACGGTCTTTTCGCCGAACAGGGTAGGGCAGGTGCTGACCCGGAAGTCGATCGCCTTGACGGCCGAGAGCACCAGGCGCATGCGGCCATCCTGGGGCACGCGTTTTTCGGAAATGTCGAGCTTGGAGAGCACCTTGATGCGCGAGACCAGCTTGTCCTTGATGGTGATGGGCGGCTGGGCGTGTTCACGCAGCACACCGTCGACCCGCAGGCGGATGCGGTAGAACTTTTCAAACGGTTCGAAGTGGATATCGGAGGCGCCCAGATTGATCGCGTCCATCAGGATCTTGTTGAGGAACTTGACGATCGGCGCGTCTTCGATCTCGTTTTGCGCCGCGTCCAGTACCGAAGCTGGGCCTGCGTCTTCGGCAAACTGGATATCTTCCTCGTCGCCGCCGACCATGTCCTGGATGCTCTGCTCTGCCGTCTTGCTGAGGTTGGACAACCATTGCAGCAGCACGTCGTGGGCGACGATCACCGGCTCGACCTGGGCCTCGCTCTGGAACTTGATCTGGTCGAGCGCCTGGTTGTTGGTCGGGTCCGAGATGGCGACCGACATCTTGTTGCCGCGCTTGGCCAGCGCAATGACACGCTGCGTTTGCATCAGCTTGCTATCGATGGCGTTTGGCGGCAGCGAGTCGATCCCGAAGCTGGCCATGTCCATCAAGGGATAGCCGAAGGTTTCGGAGCAGAAGGCGGCAAGCGACTTGGCATCGATGACGCCGCCAGCGAGCAGGGCGTCAATGAACGGTATCTTGTCGACCGTCGCCTTCTTTTGCAAGGCGTCGGCCTGGACCATGGTCAAGCGCCCGGCCTGCATCAGCGCACGTGCAAGGCCCGGCAACGCGGTGCCGGATGCGGTGTTCGGAAGAACTGCTGCCATAGTTAAATACGTTTTAAGAGGTCGGGAAACGCCAAAGGCGCCGCTCAGCACTCACTGAGATGGCGAACTGCCTTGGATCATGCCTCCGGGCATCACATTTGTAAAGGGTTTGTCGTCACGGGAGAGGCGTCCTTACCACGTAGCCACAAAAGCATCACAGTTGCACTTTTTCCTAGTGTGATGTTCAGACGAAATGTCGCTTGCTTGCGCGCCGCAATTTGACGACCTTGATGGCTTGATTTTGCACCTGAACGACCTCGATGACTACCCCCCCTATTTTCAGGCTGATGGGCGCTTCCGGGATCTCCTGGAGTTGCTCGAGCATGAGGCCGTTGAGGGTCTTGGGACCGTCCAGCGGGAAGTCCAGGTCCAGGCGCTTGTTGACGTCGCGCAGAGCGGCGCTGCCTTCGAGCAGGCATTCGCCCTGGGCGTCCCAGTCGAACACCTCGCTGCGCGCGGCACCCGGGACCGAGGTGGTGAATTCGCCGATCATCTCTTCGATGATGTCGTCCAGGGTGACCAGGCCCTGCACTTCGCCATATTCGTCGACGATGATGCCCAGCCTTTCCTTGTTTTCCTGGAAGTATTGCAGTTGCGTAAAGACGCTGGTGTCCTGGGGAATGTAGTAGGGGGTCGTGAGCAGTTCGCGGAAATGTTCGACCGTCAGTTCGGCTTCTTCGTTGAGCAGAGCCACTGCGTGGCGCACATGCAAGATGCCGAGGATCTGGTTGATTTCGCCTTCGTAGACCGGCAGTTTGTTGTGGTAGCAGGTGGTCAGCTGGTGCTTGATGTCTTCGACCGGCACGGCCAGGTTGAGCGCCTCGATCTGGGCGCGCGGGGTCATGATGTCCTCGACCGAGATGGTTTCCAGGTCGAACAGATTGA
This sequence comes from Massilia sp., assembly GCA_045810445.1. Taxonomy (GTDB): domain Bacteria; phylum Pseudomonadota; class Gammaproteobacteria; order Burkholderiales; family Burkholderiaceae_D; genus Telluria_A. The sequence goes on along the minus strand of JBJMVX010000040.1, from coordinate 2,437 downwards.
GCAGAATGCTCTTGTGCTTTTGCGGAATGAAGTTGCCGCCTTCGAGGACGATGGAGCGCAGTTCCTCGGGCGAGACACGGTGCTGGCGCCCAGCCTGGTCCGGGCGCACGCGCAGCAGCATCAGCACAGCGCGCACGAACAGGTTGACGAACCACAGCAGGGGACGGGCCAGTGCCATGAGCGGCTTGAGCACGCTGCTAGTGGCCAGGGAAATGGTTTCCGGATAACTGGCGCCAATGAACTTGGGGGCGATCTCGGCAAACACGATGAGAACAAAAGCCAGGATCGCAATGGCAATACCGACGGCGCTCTTGTCATAGCCGAAGAACATGATGGCAATGGCAGTGGCAATGGCAGTTGCCAGGGCGTTGACCAGAGTATTGGCGATCAGGATCAGGGACAGCAGCTGGTCGGTGCGCTCGAGCAGCCAGAGCGTGGTGAGCGCGCCGCGGTGGCCGCGCTTGGCCAGGCCGCGCAGGCGGTAGCGGTTGGCGGCCATCAGCGCCGTCTCTGTCATGGCAAAGAAGGCGGAACAGACAATCAGGAAGATGAGCGCGTCGACAAGCACCCAGAGTGGCACGGTATCCAAGGCTCACCGTAAAGAAACGTGCATGGGAAACTGGACGGCGGCACTGCGGCCAGACCAGAGCGGCGCGCTTGCCAAATCGGCAAGCGCAGAGTCGCTGATTTTAAGGCAAGGGCAGGCGCCATGCAAGCTGCGCCCGCGCGGCAAGCCGGCTTAGGAGCCGCGATAGGTGGAATATGACCATGGCGTGACCACCAGCGGTACATGGTAATTCTGGCTGGCGTCGGCAATGCCGAAAGCCAAGGTCACCTGGTCGATGAAGCGCGGGCTGGGCATGGACACGCCCTGGGCGGCAAAATAGTCGCCTGCGCCAAACACCAGTTCGTAGCAGCCTGCTTGCATGCTCTCGCCCTCGAGCAGCGGCGCGCTGCAGCGGCCATCGGCATTGGTGACGGCTTGCGTGATCAGGCTGCGCTGGCCGTCGCGCACCGCGTACAGGGCAATGGCCACGCCGGCGCCTGGCTTGCCCTGGGTCGTGTCGAGCACGTGTGTACTAAGTTTTCCCATGCTGGTCCTATATGGTGAGGATGATTTGCTTATGGCGAGAATCATATACTGCGGCTGAGGCGGCGCTATATGATGAGCGATATACCAGCTTCCCCGTGGCAACCATGAGCACCTACGACAATTATCCGCGCGACCTGAAGGGTTACGGCCGCACACCACCCCATCCCCAATGGCCAGGCCAGGCGAGGGTGGCGCTGCAGTTCGTGCTCAACTACGAGGAGGGCGGCGAGAACAATGTGCTGCACGGCGACGCGGCGTCGGAGACCTTCCTGTCCGAAATCATCGGCGCGCAAGCCTTCCCCATGCGCCACATGAGCATGGAGTCGCTGTATGAATATGGCTCGCGTGCCGGCTTGTGGCGCCTGCTGCGCATGTTCGAAGAGCGCGGCCTGCCCCTGACGGTGTTTGGGGTGGCCATGGCCTTGAAACGCAATCCGGAAGCGGTGGCGGCCTTTCGCGAGCTAGGCCACGAAATTGCCTGCCATGGCCTTAAATGGATCTCCTACCAAAATGTGGACGAAGCGACCGAGCGCGCCCATATGGCCGAAGCGGTGCAGATCATGCGCGAGTTGACCGGGGAAGCGCCCCAGGGCTGGTACACCGGGCGCGACTCGCCCAACACCCGGCGCCTGGTGGTCGAGCATGGCGGCTTTGAATACGATGCCGATCATTACGGCGACGACCTGCCGTTCTGGCAGCCGGTCGCGTACACCGGGGCGGACGGGCAGTCCAAGCTGACCGAACAACTGATCGTGCCGTACACACTGGACAGCAACGACATGCGCTTTGCTGCGATGCAGGGTTTCAATTCCGGGACCCAGTTCTTTGATTACCTCAAGGATGCCTTCGACGTGCTGTATGCCGAGGGCGACCCGGCAGGGCTGAACCAGCCGAAGATGCTCTCGATTGGCCTGCACTGCCGTATTGTCGGGCGGCCGGGGAGGGCTGCGGCGCTGGCGCGTTTTCTCGATTATGTGCAGGGACACGAACAGGTGTGGATCACGCGCCGCATTGACATTGCCCGCCACTGGCGCGCCACTCATCCTTGTACGGGCAGCTGAGCTCTCCATGCCACAGGCTGCAAGATACCATCCCACTGCTGGCAGCTAAGCTCTCCATGCCACGGGCGGCAAGTTACCACCCCCACTGTCCTTGCGAAAGCGAGGACCCATACTGCCGTGCCGCTACAGCAAAGGGTGATCTGAGCACAGGCCGAATGGGTCCTCGCTTTCGCAAGGACAGTGGTGGTGTTGGACATGACGCTGGTGGGCTAGCGGCGGTGGTAGTTAAGCATTATGCGCCCTTGATGATATCCAAAATACCCAAAACACTATAGTCGAGCAG
>JBJMVX010000039.1:0-6217 GCA_045810445.1 Massilia sp. | reverse complement strand
TGGCCCGGTCGACAAGGCCGTCGAGCTGCGCTTTCTGCTGGGCTTTGCGCTCAAGCGCGCTGACGACGCGTTTTATCTGCCGCCATCGGGCGAAGCCGCCGAAGAGGCTTACTCCGATCAGCGCATGGCGCGCTACCGTGCCTGGACCGCGAAGGCCGGCCCGCTGGTACAGCGCTGCCTGGCCGCCGACGCCGGCAGCCTGCAAGTGCACTTCCTGTATCAGGACCTGTTCTTCGGCGCGCGCGAGCAGGGCATGGAAGAACTGAACATGCTGCGCCTGATCAGCGAACTGGGCGCCGCACTCGAGCAACACGCCAGCCCCGCCAGGGCCATTGTCGGGCCGGCCGATGTGGATGACATGATGGTGCTGCGGGTGAGCCTGGTGGACGCATCTGGCAGCGAACTGGCGCACGCGGACAAGCCGCTGGACCTGGGCGCGGACCTGCAGGCGGAAGTGGACGATGTGTGCGATGCCCTGGCTACCCTGGGCATCCACGAGGTGGCCGTGGCGCTGCGCTTCGGCGACGACGAGCAGCCCGTGGAAGTGGCGCCCTATGCAGGGGCCGACGCCTAGTGCAACCGGGCGTTGGCCAGCAAGGCCCACGCCACGGAAATGACGACCATGCCGGTGAGCGTGACGCAGGACCAGGTGAAGAACCAGGCCGAGAGCAGGCTGGCCTGCATGGCGCGCTCGAACAGGCAACCGAGGCCGAAATCAAGGAAGGTCAGGAAGGACCAGCGCCGCAGATAGGTGGGCAGGTAGCGGCACATGTGGCGGTTGTGCTGCAGCGCCGCATGACGCTCGTAGAGGTCGCGCGCGGCATTGAGGTCGCGAAACAGCCAGCCAAAAAACAGGAAGCGGTACCACAGGGTCAGGAAGGGCAGTTCGGCCTGGGTGAGAGGCGCTGCTTGCGGTTCGGGATTACTGGCCATCGCTACACCTCCACCAAGGCGCCATAAAACGCTGTAGTGCCAATATATACCGAACTGGACGCTCACGCCTGTTCGCGCGTTAGGGGCCAGCCGGACCGGCCAAGGGACGCGGCTTGCCGATGCAGTAACCCTGGGCGAAATCGACCCCGATGGCTTTCAGGCTGGCCAGGATGGCGTCGTCGCTGACATATTCGGCAATCGTCTGGCGCCCCATCATATGACTGATATCGTTAGTAAAGCGCACCATTTCAAAATCCACTTCGCTGGACGACATCATCTGGATGAAGGAGCCGTCAATCTTGATGTAGTCGACCGGCAATTGCTTGAGGTAGGTGAAGGAAGTCATGCCGGTGCCAAAATCGTCAAGCGAGAAGCGGCAGCCGCGGGCCGACATGGCTTCGATAAAGGCGATGGTCTTGTTCATGTCCGCGATGGCGCCATTCTCGGTGATCTCAAAACACAGTGTGCTGGCAGGCACCCTGGACGCGTCGATCAGGTCGGCCGCGTACTGGTGAAAGCTCACGTCGGCCAGCGAGCGGCGTGACAGGTTGATGCTGTACAGATCGTGCGGGCCGGCCTGGTCGGCGTGGGCAGCGAGCCAGTCGAGCGTCCGCTTGAGCACCCAGCGGTCAATTTTCAAGATCACGTCATAGCGCTCGGCCGCTGGCAGAAAGATGCCCGGCTTGATGGCGCCAGCGCGCCCGTTGCGCAGGCGCAGCAGGATTTCGTAATGCGCCTGCTCCTCGCCTGGTGCCAAGGGCATGATGGGCTGGCAATAGAGCTGCAATTGTTCGTTTTGGAAGGCATGGGTGAGCCGTGTGACCCAATGCATGTCGTTGCGGCGCTGGGCGAAATCGAGGTTGCCATGGTAGTGAACAAAAATGCGGTTGCGCCCGCGCTCCTTGGCGATGTAGCAGGCGTGGTCGGCCCGCCGCATGGCTTCCTCGACGCTGGCCGTGGTGCGGTCGATGGGCGTGACGCCGATCGAGACGCCGACCTGGAACAGGCGCCCCTTGCAGGGATAGCGAAAGGCGCGCGAGGCATCGAGGATTTTCTGGGCCACCGCCAGCGCTTCCTCCAGGTCGCAGTGTTCCACGATGAGCCCGAATTCGTCGCCGCCGATGCGGGCCAGGGTATCGCGTTCGCGCACATGTTCGCTGTAGGCGCTCGCGAGCAGGCGCAGCAGTTCGTCGCCGGCAGTATGGCCACAGGTGTCGTTGACGATCTTGAATTGGTCCAGATCCATGTACAGCAAGGCGGCATTGACGCCCTCGCTGTGGTGGGCGCGGTCAAGTGCACGCTTGAGCCGCAGTTCGAATTCACGCCGATTGACCAGGTTGGTCAGTGCGTCATGACTGGCTTCGAAACCCAGGCGGCGCAGCAGCCGTTTCGACTCGGTGACGTCGTGGAATACCAGGACAGCGCCGATCAGGGTGCCGTCGTCCAGCCGTACGGGCGCGGCGGCGCAGTCGACCGCGTAGTGCTGGCCCGTGCGGCTTTGGATGGTCAGGTGGTTCAGGCCGTCGGCCACGCGCCGCTCTTTCAGGCAGCGGGCCAGGGCGTCAGCAACGGCCGCCACGCCGCCGTCCTCGTCAAACGTCAGCACATCTTGCACTTCACGGCCCAAGGCCTCGGACTGGTCCAGGCCTGTCATGCGCACCGCCGCCGGGTTGAGCGAGGTAATGCGGCCGTGTCGGTCGGCCGTGATGACGCCATCGGTAATGGCGTCCAGGGTGACCAGGGCGCGCTCCTTTTCGCTGGCGGCCGCCAGTTCGGCGCGCTTGAGCAGACTGACGTCGTGCAGCACGGCCACGGCCAGGCGGGCGATGCCGTCGGTGTCGAAAATGGCAGCGGTGGTCACGGTCAGGTGGGCTTGCCTGCCGTCGCGCCGCTCGAACAGCATTTCTTCGGTGCGCACCGCGTGGGGATTATTGACCGTGCGCGCAAGCGGCAATTGATCGACCGGCAGAGGGTGGCCGTCGGCATCGACGAAATGGTAGCGCCCATAGTCGCGATAACTGTGTTCGTTGTCGGGATCGCTGCCCAGCAGCTCGGCGACGGCGCGGTTCTGGTAGCTGATGGTGCCGGACGGCACATCAGCAAGGATGACGCCGGAAGGCAATTGCTCGAGCACGCTGGAAAAGCGCGCCCGCTCATGGCTCAGCTGGGCCATCAAGCGTTGCTGTTGCTGCTCGGAAGACTTCAGGTTGTCGACCGCGACACAGACGCCAATCAAATTGTGGGGTTCGCCCTCGGCCTCCTGTTGCCAGTTGGCGCGCAGAAAAAACCAGTGGTAATGGCCACCGCGCGCACGGAAACGCAACTCCGTTTCCAGCGGAGCCAGCGCGGGCTGCTCGCGCACGCCGTGCAGCAGTTCGCGAAAGCGTACGCGGTCATCGCGATGCACAAAATCGAGCCAGCGGTCAAATGCCAGCGTGCGCGTGACGCTCTCGTAGCCGAGCAACTGCATCAGGTGGCGCGAGATTTCAACGCGGCCGCTGTCGGGCATCCATTTCCAGGTGCCCGAATCGGCCGCGCGCAAGATGAGATCGATCTCCGCTTTTTCGCGGTTGCATTGTTCGAGCATCTTGTGGCGCGTCAGGTCCATGGTGACCTTGGAGAAGCCCAGCAGGCGCTGGTCGGCGTCGCGCAGTGCCGTCAGGACGATGTGTGCCCAGAACAGGTGGCCATCCTTGTGCTTGCGCCAGGTTTCTTCGCTGTAGGTGCCTTTTTCTGCGGCAACGTGCAAATTGTGCTCGGGGCGTCCGGCCGCGCGGTCTTCATCGGTGTAGAGCAAGCCAAGGAATTGACCAATGGCCTCGGTCGCGGTATAGCCCTTCATTTGCTGGGCGCCCTTGTTCCACACAGTGATGACGCCTGCGGGATCCATCAGGAACACAGCAACATTCTCAATGCCAACCACCATTAGCCGGTAGAGCTCGGCTGCTTCATGCTGGGGAAGGGCGGAGGTGAGGAACCGTTCGGGCATTGGGTAGCCTTGCATAAGCGCAAAAACCATTTGATGGTGCCGCTTGGGGAAAGTTCCAGCTTTTTTTATCGCAGGCTGAAGGGCGTCATGCGCCCTCCTTGGCAAAGCTGGCGCAAGCGCGCATGATGAGATGATGCAGAAGAAAACCATTGCACCTGTCGATCACGAGCGCCCGTCCTTGCCCGTCTCCTGCGGCACCCTGGTGCTCAATACGGCCGGTGAAGTGCTGCTCTGCCACGTGACCGATACCGTGCGCTGGGATATTCCGAAAGGGATGCAGGATGCGGGCGAGAGCACGCTGCAGGCGGCCATGCGCGAGCTGCAGGAAGAAGCTGGCCTGGTATTTGCCGCCGAACGCTTCGAGGATCTTGGGGGATTTGACTATTTGCGCGACAAGCGCCTGCACCTGTATCTGGTGCAGGCCGGTGATGAACTGGGACAGTTGGCCACGCTGGCGTGCACCAGTTTTTTTGCACACGCCGTCACGGGCTTGCCGACGCCCGAAGCCGACGCTTATCGCTGGGCCGCGCGCAGCGAACTGCTTGCGCTGTGCTGGCCCCGCATGGGACGCTTGCTGCTAACGCTACCGTGGATACGCTAGCAGCGCGCGTCCATTACTCGGCAAAGACTTTCGCCGCTGGCGTGATGGTGACCGCGTCAGCCTTGATATTGAGCTTGCGGTTGCCGATCACCTGATCTTCATCGAGCACGGCCTGGGGTTTGCTGCCGTCGTACTTGATGGGCGAGAAGGCATCGGACACCAGCTTTTCTTTCAGGCCGGCGGCATCCTTGGTGATCATCACGATCGACAGGTTCTGGGCCGACAGGTGGCGCTTCATGGCCGCGTTGACATCGGCCACGGTCAGCTTGGACAGGCCGTCACGCATCATCTTGGTGAATTCCGGCGTGCCGTACCACTGCGAGTCGAGCGCGTAGCCGAGGTACTGGTCCTGGGTGGCTGTCATCACGAACACGTTCTTCATGAGGTAATCGCGGGTGATGGCGAACTGCTCGGGCGTCATGCCGCTCTGGATGATCTTGTCGAGTTCGGTGAGCGCGATGCGCAGCGCGAAATGCGCGTTTTCCGGCGCCACCGGACGGATCCATACTTCAAACAACTGGGCACGGCGCGCGTTGTTCGGGTTCGGGAAGAACTGGAACATCCCGCGCGGGAAGGCTTCGATGTAGGCATAGTCGCCATAGTTCATGCCACGCAGTTCGCGTATGCGCTGGTACAGGTGGGCGCTCGAAGCACGGTGTTCACCCAGCAGGGTCTTGACCATCCACAGGGCCGGGAAGTCCGGATGCGAACGGGTGACCGTCAGCGGCAGGCCAAACGAGATGGCGGTGGCACGCGTGTTCTTCTCGATGATCTCCACTTCCAGGCCGTTGGCCTTGTGGCCCACAGGGACCGTGGTGGCCGCCAGGCCAGCGCCGGCGGGCAGCTTGGCCAGCGACTGCTTGAGCGAGGCGACCATGGCGTCGCTGACAGCGCCCGAGATGCCGACCTTCAGCGCGCCCTGGGTGTAAGCCTTCTTGTAGAAGTCCTTCACGTCGTCGAGCGTGATGGCGTCGATGCCCTTGACCGTGCCTAGCACCGGGTGGCCATAGGGGGTGCCGGCAAAGACGTTGGTCTGCAGGCGCTCCTTGCCCAGTTCTTCTTCGTTGTTATCCTTCAGGTCCACCTGCAGCGAATTTTTCAGCGTGTCCTTCAGGCGGCGGAAGTCTTCATCGCGAAACCCTGGCGTGAGCAGCATCGGCATGGCGATGTCGACAAACGCGTTCCAGTTGTCCTTGTGGATGGAGCCGGTGAAGGTGGTCAGTTCCTTGTCGATCTGCTCGGAGAAGCTGCCGGCCATGGGGAACAGGGCCTTGCTCACTTCATCGATCTTGCGCTCGCTCGAGCCGGCCGAGGCGACCATCATCGCGGTCAGGGCAGCCAAGCCTTCCTTGCCTTGCGGGTCGTGGGCAGAGCCCGCGGCGAACATCAGCTTGTAGCGAATTTGCGGCAGTGCGGACTTTTGCACCAGCACGTCGAACTTGGCTTCACCGACCGGCGCGTCGAAACTGGCCAGGGCTGGCAGCTTGCTGATCGCCTCGGGCATGGCCTGGTTGGACAGGGTCGTGACGATCATGCCATCGTCGACCAGGTATTTGCGGGCAGCCGCGAGCAGGTCGGCCGGGGTCAGGCTGTCCATCAGGCGCACGTACTGGTTCAAGGTGCCGTAGGAACGGTTGTAGTGCACGTAGGAGGCGAGCGAGCCGGCGATCTGCTCGGTGTTGTCGAGCGAGCGA
>JBJMVX010000038.1:0-6507 GCA_045810445.1 Massilia sp. | reverse complement strand
GCAAACCGACGTATAATCAAAACGAAACCTTTTGCGGTTTCGCATGAAAATAATTCATAGAGACAAGCTCATGCTGGAATTTCGACACCTGCGCACCTTGAGCGCCCTGCAATCGTCGGGCAGCCTGGTGCGTGCGGCACAATTACTGAACCTGACCCAATCGGCGCTGTCTCACCAGATCAAGCTGATGGAGGAGCGTTACGGCGCGCCCCTGTTCGAACGCAAATCCGTCCCCATCGCCTTCACGGCCACGGGTAGCCGCCTGCTCGCCTTGGCCGAAACCGTGCTGCCTGCCGTGGAACAGGCCGAGCGCGACATTGCGCGCCTATCCCAGGGCGATCACGGGCAATTGCGCGTGGCGCTGGAATGCCATACCTGTTTTGACTGGCTCATGCCAGTCATGGATGCGTTTCGCCAGCGCTGGCCGGAAGTGGAAATCGACCTGGTGTCGGGCTTTCACAGCGACCCGGTCGAGCTGCTGCGTTCGGGCCAGGCCGACCTCGTCATCGGTTCCGATTGCGGGCCCGACTTCAAGGTGTTTCCCCTGTTTCGCTTTGAAATTCTGGTGGTGCTGCCGCAAAAGCACCGGCTCGCCACGCACCGGCGCCTGGAAGCGGCCGACTTCGCCGGCGAGACCTTGATCACCTACCCGGTGCCGGAAACGCGTATCGATTTAATCCGGGAAATTTTGCTTCCCGCAGGCATACAGTTTGAACGGCGCACGGCCGAGCTCACGGTGGCGATCTTGCAGCTGGTGGCCAGCCGCCGCGGCGTGGCCGCGCTGCCGAACTGGGCCATTAAGAATTACGTTGATTACGATTACGTGCAAGCCAAGCCAGTCGGCGCCCACGGCTTGTGGAGTGATGCATTTGTTTCCGTACCGCCAGCATTGGCGGGCCAGGCGTATGTGGCCGACTTTGTTAATGTGATACGGGAACAGTGTGCTCGCACGCTAGACGGTATCAAATTGCTCTAGCGAATACCGCGCAGAAAAACGATTGGCGCAAGTTTGTGATCAATGAATAGCTGATAAGATTGATATTGCTCAAACATGAGCCCCGGCCCTCCTCCTAAGATGGCTGACTTCGCGCTACCAGACCACCGCAGCACAGGGCGCGCAACACTGCGTCCCACGCCGCACAATTGCAACCACGCCGGCTTGCCGGCACATCGGAGAAGCACATGGAAGACGTAGTAATCGTGGCCGCAGGCCGTACCGCCGTCGGTAAATTTGGCGGCACCCTGGCGAAAATTCCCGCCGCCGATCTGGGCGCCCACGTGATCAAACATTTGCTGGCCCAAATTGGCCTGGACGGCGCCAATGTCAACGAAGTCATCATGGGCCAGGTGCTCACCGCTGGCGCTGGTCAGAACCCGGCGCGCCAGGCGGTCATCAAGGCGGGCCTGCCGAACATGGTGCCTGCTTTCACGGTCGGCAAAGTCTGCGGCAGCGGCCTGAAGGCCACCCACCTCGCAGCGCAAGCGATCAAGTGCGGCGACGCCGACATCATCATCGCCGGTGGCCAGGAAAACATGAGCGCCTCGCCGCACGTGCTGCCCGGTTCGCGCGATGGTTTCCGCATGGGCGACACCAAGCTGGTCGACACCATGATCGTTGATGGCCTGTGGGATGTGTACAACCAGTACCACATGGGCGTGACCGCCGAAAACGTCGCGAAAAAATTCGATGTCTCGCGCGCGGCCCAGGATGAATTCGCACTGCAGTCGCAGCTGAAAGCGGAAGCGGCGCAAAAGGCTGGCAAGTTCAAGGATGAAATCATTCCGCTGGAAATTCCGTCCAAGAAGGGCACTGTCGTGTTCGATACCGACGAGTATCCCAAGCATGGCACCACGCTCGAATCGCTCGCGAGCTTGCGCCCGGCTTTCAACAAGGAAGGTACTGTCACTGCCGGCAACGCGTCCGGTCTGAACGATGGCGCTGCTGCCGTCATCATGATGTCGGCCTCAAAAGCCAAGGAACTGGGCCTCAAACCCCTGGCGCGCATCAAGGCCTACTCGTCGGCAGGTCTGGACCCGACCATCATGGGCATGGGCCCGGTTTCGGCCACCCAGTTGTGCCTCAAGAAGGCGGGCTGGAAACACGAAGACGTGGACCTGATGGAAATTAACGAAGCCTTCGCCGCGCAGGCCATTGCCGTGAACAAGGAAATGGGCTGGGACACCAGCAAGATTAACGTCAACGGCGGCGCAATCGCCCTGGGGCACCCAATTGGTGCATCGGGTGCACGCGTGCTGGTGACTTTGCTGCACGAAATGGTACGCCGCGATGCCAAGCGTGGCCTGGCGAGCCTGTGTATTGGCGGTGGCATGGGAGTTGCATTGGCAGTAGAGCGGGATTGATATTCAACCCGTGGTGTAAGAAGCAGGTTCGATAAAAACAGGAGAAGACAAATGGCTAGAGTTGCATTAGTGACCGGCGGTATGGGCGGTTTGGGCGAGGCAGTCTGTTTCAAGCTTGCCGCGCTGGGCTACAAGGTTGTGACCACGTATTCACCTGGTAACAAGAAAGTCGAAGGCTGGCTGGCATCGACCCGCGATGCGGGCTACGATTTCAAGGCCTATGAGTGCGACGTGGCCGACTACGATTCGGCCCAGGCTTGCGTGTCCAAGATCGAGGCGGAAGTCGGCGCGATCGATGTGCTGGTCAACAATGCCGGCATCACGCGCGACATGACCTTCAAGAAGATGGACAAGCCGAACTGGGACGCCGTCATGTCCACCAACCTCGACTCCGTGTTCAATATGACCAAGCCGGTATGCGACGGCATGGTCGAGCGCGGCTGGGGACGCATCATCAACATCTCCTCCGTCAATGGTCAGAAGGGTGCATTCGGGCAGACCAACTACTCGGCCGCGAAGGCGGGTATGCACGGCTTTACCAAGGCGCTGGCGCTGGAAGTGGCGCGCAAGGGCGTCACTGTCAACACCATTTCGCCAGGCTACATCGGCACCAAGATGGTGATGGAGATTCCAAAGGAAGTGCTGGACAGTAAAATCATTCCGCAAATTCCGATGGCGCGCCTGGGCAAACCGGAAGAAGTCGCTGGCTTGGTGGCCTATCTATCGTCGGACGAAGCTGCTTTTGTGACCGGTGCCAACATCGCCATTAACGGCGGACAGCACATGTCCTAAACTGCTCACGCAGAAGCCATACCAAGAAGCACTGCCCACGGGTGGTGCTTTTTTTCTAGCTGAAACGGGATGCCATGGAGCTCAAAGCCAAGCCCTACCTGCGCGAAATCTCCATTCGCCCGGACGTCGATATCGATGAGACCTGTTATCCGTTTACGATCCCGTCTGTGCGCAATATGAACGTGATCGCACCGCATCCGGACGTGACGTTTCTGGTCGGTGAAAATGGGGCCGGCAAGTCCACCATTCTGGAAGCGATTGCCGTGGCCATGGGCTTGCCCAGCGAGGGCGGCACGCGCAACGTCTCGCGGCATCAACAGGATGTGTCGCCCTTGCAGGATTGCCTGAAGATCGTGAAAAGCTTTCGCAAGCCGCGCCGTAGTTATTTTCTACGCGCCGAAAGCCTCTTCAATGTCTTTACCTACATTGACTCGATCAAAGATGCGACTGATCCACGCCCCTCGCTGCATTTGCGCTCGCACGGCGAAGCATTCATGGACGTGATGCAGGACTTTTCGCCCGGTGGCCTGTACCTGCTCGATGAGCCAGAGGCGGCGCTCTCGCCCAGCCGCCAGTTGGCTGCCCTGCGTGTCATCGATCAACTGGTGCAGCAGGACTGCCAGTTCATCATCGCCACCCATTCGCCAATTCTGATGGCTTACCCGCATGCCAAGATCCTCCTGTGCGATGGCAGCGGGATCAGCGACATAAAATACGAGGACACGGAACACTTTGCACTCACGCGTGATTTTCTCAATCATCATGAACGTCGCCTACACCAACTGCTCAATGATGACTAGCGCTCCCGGGCGCCAGCGCGGCGATCCCACCGGTCAATCGCAGGAGACTTCCCATGTTCACGCTCCCTAAAGGCGGTCTTGCGCTCGCAGCCCTTGACGAGCAATTGCTGCAACCGGGCGTCAAGGGCTTGCCCATCACTGAACCCTTGCGCCAGGGCGCGCTTGGTGTACAGGGTTGGAATGTGCTGCACGCCGACACCAGCTTTCCGATCGCGCTGCTGAAAACCTCGGCCCTGCGCTACAACCTGGACTGGATGCGCGACTTTTGCGCGCGGCATGGCGCCTTGCTGGCGCCGCACGGTAAAACCACCATGTGTCCTCAATTGTTTGGCGCCCAGTTGGCCAATGGTGCCTGGGGTATGACGCTGGCCACCGCCAGCCAGGTGCAAGTGGCGCACCGCTTCGGCGTGCGCCGCGTGCTGCTGGCAAACCAGCTGGTTGCCCGCGCCGACATCGCCAGCATCCTGCGCCTGATGCACGACGATCCCGATTTCGAATTCTTTGCGCTGGCCGATTCACTGGACGGCGTGCAGCGACTGTCGCAGGCCGTCTGCGCGGCAGCACTGGCGCGCCCCTTGCCCTTGCTGGTCGAACTGGGCCTGCCCGGCAAGCGCGCGGGTTGTCGCAGCAGCGACGAGGCGATGGCCGTGGCGCGTGCGATTGCGGCGGCACCAGGCCTGGCACTGGCCGGCATCGAAGGCTACGAGGGTCTGCTGACAACGAAGGACCACGAGGCCGACGTGCGCGCGGTCGACGCCTTCGTCGCCCAGTTGGTGGAACTGGTACGCCTGGCCGATGCCGAACAGCTTTTCGGCTGCGCCGACATACTGCTCTCGGCCGGTGGCTCCGCCTATTTTGATCTGGTGGCACGCGGCTTCGCCGACATGCGCTTGGCTTCGCGGCCCGTTCAGGCCATTTTGCGCAGCGGCTGCTACCTGACCAGCGACCATGGCTCCTACCATCGCCTGCTGGCCCAGCTGGATGCGCGCGAACAGCGTCCTGACGGCCTGCGCCCGGCGCTGGAAGTGTGGAGCATGGTGCAGTCGCGTCCCGAGCCGACGCTGGCCATCCTCACCATGGGCAAGCGCGACGCGTCCTATGACATGGACTTGCCGATTCCCTTGGTGTCGCATCGGACCGGCCCGGGCATGCCGACGCCGCTGCCGCCAGGCTGCCGCATCGTCAAGATGAATGACCAGCATGCCTACCTCCAGCTGCCGCCCGACGATCCGCTGTGTGAGTCGCTGGCGGTGGGCGACCTGGTCGGCTGTGGCATTTCGCATCCCTGCACCACGTTCGACAAATGGCCCCTGCTGCTGGCGGTGGACGACGAGTACCACGTGCGTTTCGGGCTCAATACCTTCTTTTAGTCGGCCTTGTCCGGTGCGCTACAATTGCGCTCCAAGCCACCATGAGAATCGCCATGCCTACTTCGCCGAGCTCCCTGTTCCCGCCGATTTCGCCGCTCCGGCAAGGCATGCTGGAAGTCGACGCTGTCCATACGATTTACTGGGAAGAGGTGGGCAATCCCAATGGCGTGCCGGTCGTGTTCCTCCATGGCGGACCTGGCGCCGGGCTCTCGCCCCAGCACCGCCGCTTTTTTGATCCGGCCTATTACCGCGTGATCCTGTTCGACCAGCGTGGCGCCGGCAAGTCGACGCCCCTGGGCGAGTGGCACAGCAACACCACCGGGCTGCTGGTGGATGACATTGAACGCCTGCGCATCCTGTTTGGCATCGAACAGTGGCTGGTGTTTGGCGGCTCCTGGGGATCGACGCTGGCGCTGGCTTACGGCGAAGCCCATCCCGAGCGCTGCCTCGGATTCATCCTGCGCGGGATTTTCCTGTGCACCCCGGCCGAAATCGACTGGTTCATCAACGGCGTGCGCTGGTTCTATCCCGAGCTGTACGAGGAATTCGTCGCGCCCATTCCCGAGGCCGAACGGGGCGACCTGCTCACGGCCTATGCTTCGCGCATGCTCTCGAACGATCCGGACCGGTATTGGCCGGCGGCGCGCGCCTGGAGCCGCTATGAAGGCCGGCGTGTGTTCCTGCTGCCGCAGCCGGACGAAGTCTCGTCTGACACCCTGGACCTGGGCGTGGGCCGCTTGGAGTCGCATTACATGGCCAACCTGGGCTTTTTCAGCGACGACCAACTGGTGCGCGAGGTCGGGCGCATTGCCCACCTGCCGGCAGTGATTGTGCAGGGCCGCTACGACGTGATCTGCCCGCCATTGTCGGCCCACCGCCTGCACCAGGCCTGGCCAGGTTCGCAGCTGCGCATGATTCCCGACGCCGGCCACGGCGCGCTGGAAGTGGGCATTGCGGCGGCGCTGGTGGCGGCCACCGAGCGCTTCAAGCGGGACGGGCGCTTCGATTAGCGGCGGCATGGCGGGTCGGGCTGCTACACTAGCGGCTCCCCCCCATTTTCTTGACAGTTTTCCATGAATATCCAGATCAGCGATATCGGCCACGTGATTCAGCTGGCGATTGCGCCGGTGTTTCTGCTGACCGGCGTGGGCACCATGCTCTCGGTGCTGACCAATCGGCTCGCG
>JBJMVX010000037.1:0-8905 GCA_045810445.1 Massilia sp. | reverse complement strand
CAGCTCAATAGCGGCTGCCACTGCTACCGCTTACTCCCCCGTATACTGCCCTTGCGAAAGCGAGGGCCCATAGCACCCTAGCTATTTTTGTCGCAACCGGTTATAGCGGGTGCGGGATGGGCCCTCGCTTTCGCAAGGGCAGTATGGTGGTGTGGCTATGACAGGCGATCAGATCTCGAGATTGTCGATCAAGCGCGTCGTACCCAGCTTGGCGGCAGCAAGCACCACCAACTCTGCCCCTTGCGCCAGGTCGCCAGCTGACGGCGGCTGCAGATCATTGCGTTTGCGAATGGAAATATAGTCCGGCTTCCAACCACGCTGGGCCAGGCTTTCCATGGCTTTGTGTTCGAGCTGGAAAATATCGAGGTGGCCGCCGCGCACCTCATCGGCCACCGTATTGAGCGCTTGATACAGGGCCGGCGCTTCGGCCCGCTCGCTCTCACTCAAGTACATATTGCGCGACGATAGCGCCAGGCCGTCATCGGCGCGCCAGGTCTCCGCTGCGATGATTTGCGTCGGCAAGGCAAACTGACGGCTCATATTGCGCACCATCATCAGCTGCTGGTAATCCTTCTTGCCAAACACGGCCACCTTGGGCTGCACACAGGAAAACAGCTTGAGCACAATGGTGGTCACGCCCGTGAAGAAGCCGGGGCGAAACTCGCCTTCCAGGGTGTTGCCCAGGTCGTCAGGTGGGCGCACGCGAAACTCTTGCGGTTCCGGATACAGGTCTTTTTCAGTCGGCGCAAACAAGACATAGACGCCTTCCTTTTCCAGCTTCTCGACGTCAGCCTGGAAAGTGCGCGGGTATTTGTCGAAGTCTTCGTTCGGCCCAAACTGCAGGCGGTTCACGAAAATCGAGGCCACCACCGGGTCGCCGTGCTTGCGCGCCAGACGCATCAGCGACAAATGTCCTTCGTGCAAATTGCCCATGGTGGGCACGAAGGCGGTGCGCAGTTGGCCGCTGAGCTGGTCGCGCAGTTCTTCGACGGAGGAAATGATTTTCATGGCTTCGGTCCTAAGGGGGTATCAAGCGGGAGAGTAGGCCAGGCGCACATAGATAGGCGCAAACGGTTCGGCCTGGGTAATTTCAATCAGGGTTTCCTTGGCCAGTTCGAGCATGGCAACAAAGTGCACCACCACTATGGGGACGCCGCCCTGACCGTGAAACAGGTCGCCAAACTCGACGAAGCGGCTGGCCTGCAACTGCCGCAGGATGGCTGTCATGTGCTCGCGCACCGACAGTTCGGCGCGGCTGATCTTGTGGTGCTGGACCAGGGTGGCGCGCTTGAGCACGTCCAGCCAGGCACGCTGCAGGTCGCTTGCGTTCACTTCCGGCCAGGTGGGGACATTGCTTTGTTCGATGAACAGCTGGGGACGCACGAAATCGCGGTCCACTTGCGGCACGGCGTTCAAGTCGTAGGCGGCAACCTTGATCTGCTCGTATTCGAGCAGACGGCGCACCAGTTCGGCCCGTGGGTCGCCCGCATCTTCATCGTCGCTCTTGCGCTGCGGCAGCAGCATGCGCGACTTGATTTCGATGAGCATGGCTGCCATCAGCAGGTATTCGGCAGCGAGTTCCAGATTGTGCAGGCGAATCTGGTCGACATACTTCAGATATTGCAGGGTCACCTGCGCCATCGGAATGTCGAGGATGTTGAAGTTTTGCTTGCGGATCAGGTAGAGCAGAAGGTCCAGCGGCCCCTCGAAAGCGTCGAGGAAAATTTCCAGCGCGTCCGGCGGAATGTACAAATCGTTGGGCATGCGCAGCAGCGGCTCGCCATACAGGCGTGCGATGGCTGTGGCATCGACGACCGGTTCAACGGCTTGTGCCAGTTCCTCGCCTTGCTCGCCCGGCTGCGGCTCCGGCGCCACGGCGAGCGCGGTGTCTGTCGCCGCCTCGTCTGGCAACATGCTCACGCCCTAAGAACTCAGAGCTTGTTCTGGTACACGTAGGCCTGCTGGCGCACGCGCGAGGCGCTGCCACGTTCCTGGTCTGACAGCGAGGTTGGTGCCTTGTCCCACAGCAGGGCGCGGCCTTCGCGCTGGCCTTCTTCGATCCCCGGGTTCTTGGCCTTCAGTTCGGCGATGAACTTGGTGTGCTCGGATTCGTACATCGCGTGTTGTTTGGACAGTTTCATGATGGGTCGCTTAAAGTGGATGGGACTATTCTACATCGCGGCGCCAGCGCAGGCGGCGCCGCCGGAACGCGTCAGTCTGGATGCAGGGCGTTGAGCTGGCGTGCAATGATGTCGTGGTTCAACCAGAGCACTGGGCCGATCTGTTCAGCCGCGCCATGGAACATCAAGGGGCCAGCGCCTTCGAGTACCAGGGCGCTCAGGTGGTCGGTGATCAAGGCTTTCTTGTCCTTGTGCAGCTTGGTGATCTCGTCCGAGGTGCCAATCATGACTTCGGCCAGGGCCGGGGTATTGTCCATCGGCCAGGCAGCAAAATTGCGGAATTCGGCGCTGGTGACGTCGTTGTTGTAGGTTTCCAGCATGTCGATGACCGTCTGCAAGGCCACGCCGTCTTCCAGCAGGGCTTGGCAAGCGTCCCATTGGGCCTGCGCCCATTTGCCGCCGCCTTCGCGTTTCAGGGCCGTCAGCAGGGGGAAGAGTGACAGTTCCACGCCGACAAAAATGTCGGACGAGTTGGTGCGAATTTCCGGGCAGTTGAAGACGGTTGCGTGCACGCCTTGCGCCCAGGCGGCCGCAGCCACGCTTTCCAGGCGCATCTTAGCGTAGCCCTGGGTGTAGTTGGTGTAGGTCTGCCACTGGTATTTGCCGTCGATCAGGATCTCGGTGCCGTGGTAGCCGTAAGCGGTGTAGCGCGCGCTGCCGCCGGTCGCTTCGACGCGGGCGCGAATGGCGGCGCTGGCGTTGATCAGATAGCCCAGGGTGTTGGCGGTGACTTCATCGAAGTTCATCAGAATCAGCTTGCCCAGATCGCTGTCGAGCAGGGCGCGCGAGGACATGAAGCGCTCGCCACGGCCCTTGTAGATGCGGTTGGCGATGGCCAGGAAGGCCTTGATGCGGGGAATGCCGCCTGCCATGGTGTGGGCAAAGAAGACATTGCTGCCGTCCGGGATCAGTTTGTCGATCTCGGCCATGACGGTGGCAGCCGATTCGGTGAAGCGGCGCACCCCAACGGCGCGGCAGGCTTCGATACGAGTCCAGTCCAGCTTGTCTTCCTGCCAGCTTTTCAGGGTAATCCCCGACAGCATTTCGGTTGGGTTTTGCTCGCCTGCGGGTGCGTCCAGGTCGAAACCGGCCATCATCGGCACGTTGATGATGCGCCCACCGAGTTTTTCTTCGGCTTCGGCCAGTTCGGCTGCGTCCAATGCGCGCAGCACATTGTTCTCGTCACGGCGGCCCACGGTGATGCCCAGAATGGTCATGCCGGCGGCGCGCGCCTCGTCGATCAGGCCGTTCACATAACCACGTCCGAACAGTTCGCCAAACAGGACGAAGACGTCGCCCTTGCGAAACAGGGAGGATTGAGGAATGTGCCGCAGGGAAGTGAATTCGGTCATAGTTGCCACTCAAAAAGTAAAAGGTGCGGGAGGTCTGGCCCGTGTTGTTGTTCTGCTTATTTTGATCAAACGCGACATTATAACGCCCGCCGCGCCCTAGACCTGCAGGAAACGGCGCATGACCAGCGGGGCTGGCTCTTGCGGGTTGGCGTGGGAATACTCAAGTTCCTCGGCCAGCTCGAAGGCGTAGGCGGCGTACAGGTCGAGCAGCTTGGGCTGGTCGGCGCGCACGGCCAGGCGCAATTCCTGGGCATTGCTTTCCAGGCCGTGGTGAATCACCGCTTCGAGCAGATGCTGGGACAGATTGCTGCCTCGGCAGCTGGGCAGCACGCCCATGCGCAAGATTTCCCAGATGTCCGGGTCCAGGTCGTGCGGGCCCCAGCGCACCGAGCCGACTGCTTCGCCGCCCAGCATCAGGATGAAGCCGCCGCCCGCACGTAGATGCTCGGTCACGTGCTGGGCCGTTTCGCGGTGGCCGCTGGAACTGACGCTGACCTTGCCCGCCCAGGCGGCGCGGGTCAGTTCAGCGATCAGATGGGCATCCTCATCGGTTGCCGCGCGCACGACAATGCTCATGGTCTTAGCGGATGCGCATGCCTGGCGTGGCGCCTGGCCATGGCTCGAGGACGTACAGGCCGGGATTGGCCTTTTCGTCGGCAGCCGAGGCGCACAGGACCATGCCTTCGGAGACGCCAAATGACATCGTCCTTGGCGCGAGGTTTGCGACCAACACTGTCAATTTTCCGATCAGCTGTTCCGGTGTGTAAGCCGATTTGATACCCGAGAACACATTGCGCGTGCGGCCTTCGCCCACGTCTAGAGTCAGCCGCAGCAATTTGCCCGCGCCCTTAACGTGTTCGCAGTTAATGATCTTCGCGATCCGCAAGTCGACTTTGTTGAAGTCTTCAATGGTGATTTCAGGCGCGAGCGCTTCGACTTCCGCCACCGTCGTGGCTGGCGCTGGGGCGTCAACGACCGCTGTTACGGCGGGTTTGTCGAACAAATCTTCGACCATCTTGGCGTCCACCCTGGTCATCAAGTGGGTGTAGTTGCCGATGGTGCGGCCGAGCATGCTGTCGTAGACGGCAGCGCCGCTGGTATCACGCCAGGACAGCTTGCCGTCGCCCAAAAACTCGGCCACGCGCGCGGCCACTTGCGGCAGCACGGGCGAGAGCAGCAGGGTCAGCTGACGGAACAGGATCAGCGCGGCCGTGCACACATCATGCAACTCGGCCAGCTTGCTCTCGTCCTTGGCGAGGATCCATGGCTTGTTTTCGTCGACATACTGGTTGGTGACGTCGGCAATTTCCATGATTTCACGCAGCGCCTTGCCAAACTCGCGCTGTTCGAACAAGTGGGCGATGCTGGCCTGGCGTTCGACGCCGTCGACCGTGAGAGCACGCGTAATCCATTGCTGGGCTTGCGGCGAGAGCGTGGCGGCCAGCTTGCCATCGAATTTTTTCGCGATGAAACCGGCGCAGCGGCTGGCAATGTTGACGTATTTGCCGATCAAGTCACTGTTGACGCGGGCCACGAAGTCGTCCCCATTGAAGTCCAGGTCTTCGACCTTGCTATTGAGCTTGAAGGCGATGTAGTAGCGCAGCCACTCCGGATTCATTTTCAGGTCCAGGTAGCG
The DNA here is from genome assembly GCA_045810445.1 of Massilia sp. Taxonomy (GTDB): domain Bacteria; phylum Pseudomonadota; class Gammaproteobacteria; order Burkholderiales; family Burkholderiaceae_D; genus Telluria_A. The sequence goes on along the minus strand of JBJMVX010000037.1, from coordinate 3,737 downwards.
CAGCGGCGAAATGCCGGTGCCGCGCGACTTCGACATTTTCTCGTTGTTGACCGTCAGGTGGCCGTGCACATTGACTTTGAGCTTGTCGATAATCGGATGCTGGGCGAAATTGAGCATCGCCGGCCAGAACAGCAGGTGGAAGGAAACAATGTCCTTGCCGATGAAGTGCACCTGTTCAGTCGCCGGGTCCTTGAGCAGGGCGTCGAAGTCGAGGCCTTTCTTGCTGCAATAGTTTTTCAGCGAAGCCAGGTAGCCTACCGGCGCGTCCAGCCAGACATAGAAGAACTTGCCCGGTGCATCAGGAATGGGGATGCCAAAGTAGGGCGCGTCACGCGAGATATCCCAGTCGGCCAGCTTTTCGCCCGCTTCACCGAGCCACTCGGAGACCTTGTTGACCATTTCCGATTGCAAACGGCCAGGCGTGTTGAGCCACTCCTTGAGGAAGGTGAAGCAACGCGGGTCGGACAGGGCAAAGAAATACTGCTCGGACGGTTTCAAGATGGGCGTGGAGCCGGTAAACACCGAGAACGGGTTGACCAGTTCGGTCGGCTGATAGGCGGCGCCGCATACTTCGCAATTGTCGCCGTACTGGTCCTTGGCGCCGCATTTCGGGCACTCGCCCTTGATGTTGCGGTCGGCCAGGAACATGCCCTTGACCGGATCATAGAAGCGGTCCACGGTCTTGGTGACGATCAGGCCAGCTTCGCGCAGCTTGCGGTAGATGCCTTGCGACAGTTCGACATTCTCCGGCGAATCGGTGGAATACCAATTGTCGAAGGCAATGTGGAAGCCATCCAGGTATTGCTGGCGCCCAGCGGCAATTTTCGCCACGAATTCCTGGGGCGTGATGCCTTCCTTTTCGGCCGCGATCATGATGGGCGTGCCGTGGGTGTCGTCGGCGCAGACAAAGTGGACTTCGCGCTGTGCATCGTCCTGCATTCGCTGAAAACGTACCCAGATATCGGCCTGGATGTATTCCATCATGTGGCCGATGTGAAAGGCTGCGTTAGCGTATGGCAGTGCGGTAGTGACGAACAGCTTGCGGGTCATGGTCTGAATGCGCTTTTTGTTAAGTATTGGAAAATGAGTAGAGTATTTTACCAGTGCTTGAGGGCGCTGCGGTGGGGCCCTCAGGCGGCTTTGCCGTTTTTACAAGGAGAAGGGTGGCGTTTTGCGCTAAACTTCGGGATCACATACGGAGATTTTCATGAGCAACACAGTAGAAGACGTCAAGGCAGCCTTGGCGGCAGTCATTGATCCGAACACCCAGAAAGACTACGTTTCCTCCAAATCCATCAAGAATATCAAGCTCGACGGTGCGGATATCGCACTGGATGTCGAGCTTGCATATCCGGCCAAAAGCCAGTTCGAGGCGGTGCGCAGCGCCGTGAAGGCAGCCCTGCAAGCCCTGCCGGGCGCGGGCAAGGTCAGTGTGCAGGTGAATTCCAAGATCATTTCCCACACCGTGCAGCGCGGCTTGAAGATCATGCCGAACGTGAAGAATATCATTGCCGTTGCCTCAGGCAAGGGCGGCGTCGGCAAGTCGACCACGGCAGTGAATCTGGCGCTGGCACTGGCTGCCGAAGGCGCCAGCGTGGGTGTGCTGGACGCCGACATCTATGGACCGTCGCAGCCAATGATGCTGGGCATTAGCGGCCGTCCGGAAACGACCGATGGCAAGACCATGGAACCGCTGGAAAACCATGGCCTGCAAGTGTCGTCCATTGGTTTCATGATCGATCCCGACGAGCCCATGGTATGGCGCGGTCCGATGGTGACCCAGGCGCTGCAGCAGTTGCTGGAGCAAACCAATTGGCGCGACCTTGATTACCTGATTGTCGACATGCCCCCGGGCACGGGCGACATCCAGCTGACGCTCTCGCAAAAAGTGCCGGTCACCGGCGCGGTGATTGTCACCACGCCTCAGGATATTGCCTTGCTGGACGCGCGCAAGGGCTTGAAGATGTTTGAAAAAGTCGGGATCCCCATCCTCGGCATCGTGGAAAACATGAGCACCCACGTCTGCTCGAACTGTGGCCACACGGAAGCGATTTTCGGCCATGGCGGCGGGGAAAAGATGTGCGCTGATTTCGGCGTGGAATTCCTGGGCGCCTTGCCCTTGACCATGGCCATCCGCGAGCAAACCGATTCGGGTAAACCAACCGTCGTGGCTGATCCCGATGGTCCTGAAGCGCAAGTGTACAAGGCCATCGCTCGCAAGGTCGCGATCAAGATTGCGGAAAAAGCCAAGGACATGAGCAGCAAGTTCCCCACCATCGTGGTCAAGAACGACTAAGACCTGTCGCCAGATCGACACAAACTGGCGTATCACCAACATGTTGAGCGTGCCACAGCCCTTGCCTGCGCGGCAAGGGCGGGCCACTGCGCGCGGATGTGCTCGCTAGCGATGGCTGCGCTATGGCAACCTTGGTCCGGCTTGGTATCAGCTTGCTCACATGCTTGGCAAGTGCATCAGAGACATGCTTTTTTAGCTGTTTTTCCGTTCAAATAATGCCGCGAAAAAAGCATTTAACCATTCAACTGTGTGATGCCGTCTTCATGGAATACTTTCCTCACCGCGATGCTGGAAGGCTCTTTCCTGCTTCCACTTCCAATGTCACTTTGAGGAGGTTTTGCCATGATGAATGCAATTTCCCGTGCGGCCCTGGCCTGCACTGCCTTGCTCGGCCTGGCCGACGCCAGCGCTACCACGCGCTCCGTGGGACCGGGCATGCCCTACAGCACACCGTGCCGCGCGTTTGCTGCGGCCGTCAGCGGCGATCTGATTCAGATTGCCGCTGCTACCTACACCGGCGATGTGTGCGGCATCTACGCCAGCAATCTGACCATACGCGGCATCAATGGCCGTCCGAAAATCGACGCTGGCGGCAAGAATGCCATGGGCAAGGGTACCTGGGTTGTCGTCGGCAGCAATGTGACAATCGAGAATGTCGAGATGTTCGGCGCCAAGGTGCCCGATCAAAATGGCGCGGCACTGCGGCTGGAAGGCGCGAATTTCACGCTGCGTACCAGCTTCTTGCATGACAATGAGAACGGCATCCTCAGCGGCGCCAATTTGAACAGTGATGTGCTGATCGAAAATTCCGAGTTTGGCCACAATGGTTATGGCACGGGCCAGACGCACAATCTGTACATCGGCAATGTGCGCAGCCTGACCTTTCGCTACAACTTTTCGCACGATGCCAATGTGGGGCACAACCTGAAGTCGCGCGCACAGACCAACAAGGTGCTGTACAACCGCTTTTCCAGCCTGCGTCCAGGCGAGACCGGTTCGACCGTGGCTGGCCAGCCCAGTTACGAAATCGACCTGCCCAATGCCGGTACGTCCTATGTGATTGGTAATGTGATCGAGCAGCCGGCTGCGAATCAGAATCCTTCGCTCATCGCCTATGGCGAAGAGGGCGCCAGCAACCCAGGCAAGGATCTGTACGTGGTGAACAATACATTTTTGAATGACGACACCGTGCGTGGTACGTTTGTGTTGGTAGGCAGTGGGGTGACCACTCCCATCCTGATGCAAAATAATATTTTCTCGGGCACGGGCAGTTTGAGTAATCAGGTCAGTGCGGTGTCGAAGACCAATTACCGCTCGGTGGCGCCAGGCTTTGTCAACCGCTCCACCTACGATTTGCGACCGACACCGAACCCCCAGGTGGTCGATGCCGGTTCCGCGCCTGGCCTGTCAGCCTCGGGCGTGTCGCTGATGCCCGTGGCGT
>JBJMVX010000036.1:0-8305 GCA_045810445.1 Massilia sp. | reverse complement strand
TGCCTGCAGCGTGAGCGCCGATGCCCGCGCGACCAGCTGGTCGGCAAATGCCTGCGACTGGTCCTGCTCCGCAAACTGGCTGTAGTAGACGCAACCATGGAAGTCGTCAGGGCCGATGGCATCGTTGAGGATGGAGCGGCTGACCAGGCCCGAGACGGTGGCATTCAAGATGCTCGACGGGATCAGGTAATCGTCGCAAGATGCGGCGCAGGCAGCCGTGCCGGCGAGATCCGACAGCACGTACAGGCCGCCATCAATGGCCGTGCCGTGGCGCGCATTGAAGTGGTCAATCGCGCTGCGCAGTTCGCGCGAGATGACCCCTTTGCCGGTCCAGCCGTCCACAAATACGATGGATTCCGGCGCGTGGCCGGCGGCCAGGATGTGCGCGAGCGCGTTTTGGTCGATACCGCGGTCGCGAATGATGGACACCGAATAGTGGCTGGCAGCGCGGTCCTTGAGCAGATGCTTGAGCACTACGCCGATGGGGGTGCCGGCGCGCGCGAGCGACACCAGGGTAATGGCGCCGCTGCGGCGCTTTGCGATCAGCTGCGCCAATGCCAGGCAGTCGGCGGCCATGCGGTCAAGGTTGGCTGCGCAGGCGTCGCGAAACAGGTCCAGGTAGCGCTTCGACGGCAGCGATTCGGGCGAGAGCATTTCGCTGTAGTGGCGCTGGCCGGACTGGATCAGCAATTCCTTTTCCGGGACATCGACAAACGCCTGCAGCGCCAATGGCTTGAGCAGGAAGCGCACATCGTCGGCGCGGTAGCTGCCTGAAAAATTCACAGTGCCTCCATGGTCAGGCCGGCCAGCTGGCTGCGACGCGGCACGATGGCGTAGTCGCAGGCTGCCATGAAGCGCGCGTCCGAGCGGCTGTCGCCCATGCCGAAGGTGAGGATCTCGCCATGGGTGGCGCGCAGGCGGGCCGTGACGTGGGCGACCGCATGCGCCTTGTTCAGGGCCTGGGGCAGGATGGCCAGGTTGTTGCCGTTGCGGTGAATGAAGTAGGGGCGCTCGCCATGCGCAATCCAGGGCGCGACCACGTCCACTTCGACGGGCGCCAGGCGGGCGGCGACCTTGTCCGGGTCCTTGACCACCAGGTAGAAGGGCGTGCCAAAGTCTTCGATCAGGCGCGCACGGCCCTTGAAGCCATGGGCCTCGGCCCAGGTGTCGATCAGTTGCGCCAGTTCCTGCAGGCCGGGCAGGGCGGCTTGCATGGCGTCCTGCATATGGGCGTGCCACTCCTGGTCCACGGCGCCGCCCGGTTGCAGCACGATGCCGCCGTAGTCAAGCACTGCCCAGCTGTCGAAGGGCAGGTCCACGCGCCGGAAGGCGTCCGCATTGCGGGCCGTGGTGGGAATCATGGTCATGCCATCGCGCGCGAAGTCGAAAAAGGCGCGCTGGCCTGGCGTGGTGTAGGAAATGGGACTGCCATCCTTCAGAAAGGCGGCCGCCTGCAGGCCTGCACTGCCGGAGCATTTTTCCAGCGACTGGAACAGGGTGTCGTCCAGATCGGCGAACAGGAATTTATGAAACGTCTTCAACGTGGCTCTCGGTGATGAAATGAAGCAGGCGCGCATCGAACACGCTTGCCAGTTGCTGCAGCGCCGGGCCGGGCGCGGTTTCGTGGCAGATGAAGACGTGCTGGTATTGGCCGGCGCCCACGTTGTACAGGAAGTTGGTCACACCTTCGCCGTAGTTGTCGGGGAAGGCCAGCGCTTCGCTGACGGCGCCCCATTTCAGGATCGGCGAGCGGGTGGTTGACTGCACCATGACGTCAATGCCGCGCTGCTCCAGGGCTGCACCCAGCAAAAAAGAAGGATGCATGAATTCGCCGGTGCCAAGCACCAGGACCTTCTCGCCTGGCTTGACGCGCTCGGCCAGTTGCGCCACCAGCGCCGCCGGCACGGTCAGCGCATGTTCGACGCCGAAGCGGCCGAACTCTCCGCTCGCACCCCGATCCGCACTGGGATCGAAGCGCTGCGCGGGCGCGCCTTCGGCTGGCAGTTCGCCTGGCACGAAATGGTATTCGCCGCTCAAGACTGCGCCCATGCTCACCGGCAGACCAAAGCGGTCTGACAGGGTGGCCGTGGTGGCTGCGCCCATGAAATTGGTGATCGTGGCCAGGTGCACGCGCGCGATATTGGGATTGAGCTTGCGGCAGGCATCCGCCAGGTTGCGAAAGGTGTTGCCGGTGCTGGCTTCGTCGTCCACCAGCACCAACGTTGTGGCGCCATGCAGCAGCGCGTGGCGCCGCGCGTCCTGTGGCAGGTGCAGGAACTGGCGCGGTGCGTGGCTGTGCGCTTCCTCAAATTCGATGATGGGCACGTCGCCCACCCGGTAGCGCGTGGTGTGGATGAACAGGGCTTCACGGCCTGGATGGGCGCGCAACCAGGCTTCGAACACGCCCTGGCCGAGGCCAATGGCCGTTTCCGCCATGGCGATGAAGACGACCGGTCCGTCGACCTCGGGCACGGTCTGGGCCATCTGCTCGTGCACGGCGCGCATCATGGCGGGACGCACCGGCCAGTGCTTGCCCAGGACCTTGGACAGGAATAAAAACCCGCGCTTGGCGTTGGCGCGCGCGGCAAAGCCAAGCAGCTCGTCCACGGGCAGCGCGCTGCCATGCACGGTCAGGGCAAGCTGCCCCGTGGGCAGGGTCAGGGTGCGTTGCTGGTTCATGCGAGCTCCGTGGCTTCAGCCAGTTCGGCCACGCGTATGCCGTCGCGTACCGGTGGAACGGTGACCTTGTCGAAACCGTCGGCAAAGCCGCACAGGGCGATGTAGGGGAGGTTGGGACCGGCCACGCAGGCCATGCCGATGCCGCCCGACATGCGCGGATTGATTTCCAGCAGACGCAAGGCGCCCGCGCCTTCCCGGAACTGGACATTGAAGCAGCCATTCAAGCCAAACTGCGCCGCCAGGGCGGTGCAGGCGTCCACGATATCGGCGCGCATGTCGATCAGTTGGCCGCTGCCGGCCTGCTTGGGCTTCTTGCGCGCGATGGCGGCGACCAGGCGGCCCTGGTCACCGACGCAGTCGACGCTGTATTCGTGGCCGTCGAGGTATTCCATCAACAGCATGGTGCGGAACTGACCCAGCTCGGCCAGGCCGCGGCGCATGTCGTCCAGCCCGATGTGGTACTGGGCGCCGGCCAGCAGCAGCGCTGCGCTGCTGCGCTTTTCGTCGAGGATGGAAAAGCCCAGGCCAAACACCGAGCGCGAAGGCTTGACACACATTTGGTCGTGACGCCGGCGCAGGTCGGCGTAGGCGGTATCGAAGTCGGCGACGGTGTCGAACACGGCAAAGTCGGCCACCGGGGCCTGGGGCAGGGTGGCACTGGCGTAAAAGTGGGCCTTGTCGTGGATCAGTTCGAGCATGGCGGGCGTGGCCGCGCTCAGGATGCGGGTTCCTTGGGCGGCAAAGCGGGCGTGTTCGCCGGCCAGCAAGGTCGCTTCCTTGCCGGGGATGAAAATGTCGACCTGGTGGGCGGTGCAGAAGTCCAGGCACCATTGCAGGTAGGCCTCGCCATTCACGCCGGTCGGTTCCACCACGAATTCATGCGCGACCCGTGCGGCAGTCGCGTGTGGGTTGGCATTGCTATATATAAGGTGGAAGCGGCCCTCGGTGTCGGCCTCGCGGATCAGCGCGATCGCTGCGTGGACCGAGGAGAAGGTTCTGTTAAACCAAACGCGCATGGGGATTCCTGTTGAAGCGAATGAGATACATACTGCCCTTGCGAAGGCGAGGGCCCATAGCGCCTACACTTGAAGGTGAAGCATCTTTGAGCGCAAGTGCCATGGGCCCTCGCCTTCGCAAGGGCAGTGCAGTGTGACGCGACGATAAAGGAAAGCGGCGCTCTGTGCGCGCCGCTTCTTGCGTCTTGCTTAGGCGTTCACGCCAAACGAGCGTGCCAGTGGCCCCAGGCCACCCTTGAAGCCTTGACCAACTGCGCGGAACTTCCAGTCCGCGCCGGCGCGGTACAGTTCGCCGAAAATCATGGCCGTCTCGGTCGAGCTGTCTTCGGACAGGTCGTAGCGCGCCAGTTCCTTCTCGCCATTGGCGTTCACGCAGCGGATGTAGGCCTTGCTGACCTGGCCAAAATTCTGGCGCCGCGCGTCGGCATCGTGGATGGTGACGGAAAACGAAATCTTGTCGACTTCCGGCGGCACCCGCGACAGGTCCACCGTCAGTTTCTCGTCATCGCCTTCGCCCACGCCCGTGGTGTTGTCACCCATGTGCTGGACCGAGCCGTCGGTCGATTTGAGATTGTTGTAAAAAATGAAATCCGAATCGCCGCGCACCTTGCCATCGGCTTTTTGCATGAACGCGCTCGCGTCCAGGTCGAAAGCCGAGCCATCGGTGGCGCGTGGGTCCCAGCCCAGGCCGACAATAACCTTGGTCAGGTTCGGGGCTTCCTTGCTAAGGTTGACGTTGCCGCCTTTTTGCAGACTGATTGCCATAAAGATCTCCTAGTGTGGTGGAAAGGTAAAACAGATCGCCGCGCGCGGGGGCAGGGCGCCATTCCCGAAATGGGGGCGTTGTGTAATCAATCAAGCAATTTATTTTAGCCTGCCTGCAACGCCGCACGCGACGTTTCTGGACAGAAATTGAGTTGGCAAGTAAACTAAGACCTCCCCCGCGCTTTTCCCTTCCCCATGCCTACCGATCTCGACAGCCGCCGCTCCCTACGCCAGATGACGCGTGACGATCTGCTCGCCTTTCCGGTCTGGGAGTGGGCGCTCAATGAAGAGCATGGCTACGGTCAGGGCGAGTCCCTGATGCGTCCGACCAGTTTGCGCTGCCTGCCGCTCACGCCTGCCCAGTACATCGTCAGCGCCGAGGCGACGCTCAGTAATGGTGCGGTGCTGCCCGCTTGCGTGGAAGTGAGTGTTCGCTCCGCAAAAGCCAAGGTGGCGCCCATGTTCATGTTCCTGCAGGATCGCCACCTTGATTTCGACAGTGCCGAGACCCGCACGGTGCTCGGCCACTACACGCGCCAGGATCACGCCCACCCGGTGAGCTGGACCCTGGCGGTGCCGCTCGAGGGCGCTGCCAAGCCGCCAGCAGGGCGCCTTCGCCGTCGCCTGGCCGTGCGCCTGGCCGAATGGTGGCGCCGTGTGCGTGGCGTCGCCCCGCGCGACAGCCTGCTGGCCCCCTGAGCCAGACGCCTGCCCTCCCGCCTTGCCGGGAACGCCACAGCCGTGCAAATAGCACGACATACCCCTAACTAAGTTGTTGCGTCAAGCCCTTTTGCGCGTTATACTAGCCGGCTTCGGTATGGATTCGTCTTTTTTGAATCTGTCCTTTACTTGGTAGTTAAACATCAGCCCCGCCCAATCGCAGGTGGGAATGGAGAAAAAATGAGCCTGGGCCTTCTCGGTCGCAAGGTTGGTATGATGCGCATCTTCACGGATGAAGGGGACTCGATCCCTGTCACCGTGCTGGACGTGTCGAACAACCGTGTTGCGCAAATCAAAACTCCTGAAACAGACGGTTACTCCGCTGTTCAGGTCGCTTTCGGTCAACGTCGCGCTTCCCGCGTGAACAAATCGATCGCGGGTCATCACGCCAAAGCTGGCGTGGAAGCTGGCACCATGCTGCGCGAATTCCGCGTAGATGCTGGCAAAGCCGCCGAACTGAAAACTGGTGACGTTGTCGCCGCTTCCCTGTTCGAAGTCGGTCAGAAGATCGACGTGCAAGGTGTCACGATCGGTAAGGGTTACGCTGGCGTTATCAAGCGTTACCACTTCGCTTCCGGCCGTCAAACCCACGGTAACTCGCGTTCGCACAACGTGCCAGGTTCGATTGGTATGGCGCAGGATCCAGGTCGCGTTTTCCCTGGTAAGCGCATGACCGGTCACTTGGGTGATGTTACCCGTACCGTACAAAATCTCGTGATCGCCCGTATCGACGCCGACCGTCAGTTGTTGCTGGTCAAAGGTGCCGTTCCTGGTGCGAAAAATGGTCAGGTCATCGTATCGCCTGCTATTAAATCCAAAGCACAGAAAGGAGCTTAATTATGGAACTCAAGCTTCTCAATGAGCAAGGACAAGCAGGTTCGAACGTGGCTGCCGCCGATACCGTTTTCGGCCGTGACTACAACGAAGCACTGATTCACCAGATCGTGGTCGCTTACGCTGCTAACGCACGTAGCGGTAACCGCAAGCAGAAAGACCGTGAAGAAGTCCACCACACGACGAAAAAGCCATGGCGCCAAAAAGGTACCGGTCGCGCTCGTGCTGGTATGTCGTCCTCGCCTCTGTGGCGCGGCGGCGGTCGTATTTTCCCGAACTCGCCTGACGAAAACTTCACCCACAAAGTCAACAAGAAGATGTATCGCGCAGGTATCTGCTCGATCCTGTCGCAGTTGGCCCGTGAAGAGCGTCTGGTCGTTGTCGAGTCCTTGACCATCGATGCCCCAAAAACCAAGCTGCTGTCGCAAAAACTGCAGGGCATGGGTCTGGAATCGGTCATGATCATCACCGACAACCTGGAAGAAAACCTGCTGTTGGCTTCGCGTAACCTGCCGCACGTGCTGGTCGTCGAGCCGCGTCACGCCGATCCAATGTCGCTGGTGTTCTACAAAAAAATCGTGGTCACCAAAGCAGCACTGACCATGATCGAGGAGATGTTCGCATGAGCGCCGTAATCAAATTCAGCGAAGAGCGCCTGATGAAGGTGCTCCAGGCGCCAGTCATTTCCGAGAAGGCCACCATGGTCGCGGAAAAGAACGAGCAGATCGTGTTCCGCGTATTGCCGGATGCGACCAAGCCTGAAATCAAGGCAGCCGTTGAACTGTTGTTCAAGGTTGAAGTCCTGTCGGTGCAGACAGTCAATCGCGAAGGTAAGCAAAAGCGTTCGGGCCGTTTCAACGGTCGTCGCAACCATACCAAGCGTGCTTTCGTGTGCCTGAAGCCTGGCCAGGAAATCAATTTTGTCGAGGAGGCTAAATAATGGCACTCGTAAAGATGAAACCAACCTCACCAGGCCGTCGTGGCATGGTGAAAGTTGTCAACGCCGACCTGTACAAAGGTCGTCCGTTTGCAGCCCTGGTTGAAAAGAAATCGAAGACGGCTGGCCGTAACAACAACGGTCACATCACCACCCGCCACATCGGCGGCGGTCACAAGCAGCACTATCGCCTGATCGACTTCAAGCGTCAGAAGGATGGCATTCCGGCAAAGGTTGAGCGTATCGAATACGATCCTAACCGTACCGCGAATATCGCCCTGCTGTGCTACGCAGACGGTGAGCGTCAGTACATCATCGCGACCAAAGGTATGTCGGTCGGTGATGCAGTCATGAACGGCTCGGAAGCGCCTATCAAGTCGGGCAACTGCCTGCCAATCCGCAACATCCCAGTCGGCACGGTCATGCACTGCGTCGAAATGCTGCCAGGTAAAGGTGCCCAAATGGCCCGTACCGCCGGCGCTGGTGTGGTGCTGATGGCACGTGAAGGTACCTACGCTCAAGTGCGTCTGCGCTCGGGTGAAGTGCGTCGCGTGCACATCGAATGCCGTGCAACCGTGGGTGAAGTCGGTAATGCCGAACACAGCCTGCGCAAGATCGGTAAAGCTGGTGCGATGCGCTGGCGCGGTGTTCGTCCTACCGTTCGCGGTGTGGTCATGAACCCGGTCGATCACCCGCACGGTGGTGGTGAAGGTAAAACCGCAGCTGGTCGTCATCCAGTGTCGCCTTGGGGCCAACAGACGAAGGGTAAGAAGACCCGCAGCAACAAGCGTACTTCTTCCATGATCGTCTCGCGCCGCGGCAAGAAATAAGGGGTAGCACATGACTCGTTCATTGAAAAAAGGGCCGTTCTGTGACGCCCACCTGGTGAAAAAAGTCGAAGCCGCACAAGCAGCCAAAGACAAAAAGCCAATCAAAACCTGGTCCCGTCGTTCGACCATCATGCCTGACTTCATCGGCCTGACGATCGCCGTCCACAATGGCAAGCTGCACGTGCCCGTGTACGTTTCCGAGAACATGGTTGGTCACAAGCTCGGTGAATTCGCGCTGACCCGCACGTTCAAGGGCCATGCCGCTGACAAGAAGGCGAAGAAATAATGGAAACCAAAGCTATCCTCAAGGGTGTGCGCTTGTCGGATCAAAAAGGTCGCCTCGTGGCTGACCAGATCCGCGGCAAGAAAGTTGACGCTGCACTCAACATTCTGCAATTCAGCCCAAAAAAGGGCGCGACCATCATCAAGAAAGTGCTGGAGTCGGCTATCGCCAACGCCGAGCACAATGATGGCGCGGACATCGACGAACTGTTCGTGAAAACGATCTACGTCGAAAAGGGCCC
>JBJMVX010000035.1:0-5488 GCA_045810445.1 Massilia sp. | reverse complement strand
TGAGGCCCAGCGCGGCCACCGCCGTCAGTGCGCGCATGCTTAAACGCCGTGCAGTTCGACTTCGAAGATCAGGGTAGCGTTGGGGGGAATCACGCCGCCTGCGCCGCGCGCGCCGTAGCCCAGTGCCGCCGGAATGGTCAGCACGCGGGTGCCGCCAATCTTCATGCCTTGCACGCCTTCGTCCCAGCCGCGAATGACTTGGCCACCGCCCAGGGAAAAGCGGAACAGGTCGTTGCGGTCCTTGCTCGAATCGAATTTGGCGCCGCGGCTGCCGTCGTCGTTGCGCAACCAGCCTGTGTAATGCACGGAAACGTGGTTGCCCGCTTTGGCTTCGGCGCCTTCGCCGACGATGGTGTCTTCGTATTGCAGGCCGGAATCGGTGGTGATGGTGGTCATGATATTCCTTGGGTAAATGAGGATGATGCGCGATTGTAGTCGATGGCGTTGTATTGCGCACCCACCGCGCGTTTTTCGATTATGCTGCGCCTTTCTTGTCATTTTCAACATGCCATCCACATGAAGCGAGCACCATGCGTCCACTCCTGACCGCCTTTGCCCGCGCGCTGCGGTCCCAATTGACAGGGCGCATGCTGATGCTCTCGGCCATTCCCTTTGTCTTGTCGCTGCTGCTGTGGGGTGGCCTGCTGTATGTGGGCCTCGAGCCCCTGCGCGAGGGTATCCGCCAGTTCTTCGACCAGCACGACACCTGGCGTACCAGTGGCAGCCTGCTGGCGACATTTGGCCTGTCCGCCGTCAAGACCATCATCGTGCCGCTGCTGGCAGCGCTCTTGCTGTTGCCGCTCATGATATTAACGTCCCTGATCTTCATGGGCGTGGCGGCCATGCCAGCCATCGTGCGCCATGTCAGTGCACGCCAGTTCCCCAAGCTCGAGGAAAAGCAGGGCGGCACCTTCATCGGCAGCCTCAAGACCAACGCTGGCAGCTTGCTGCTGTTTGTTCCGCTGTTCCTGCTGACGCTCCCGCTGTACGTGTTTCCGCCGCTGGCGGTATTGGCCCAGGTGGTGTTGTGGGGCTGGTTGACCGCGCGCGTGATGACTTACGATGCCTTGGCCGATCACGCCAGCGAGGAAGAGCGGCGCACGCTCCAGGGCCGCCATCACCGTCAGTTGATCGTGCTGGGCATGCTCTCGGGCGCAGTGGGCGCCTTGCCGGGCATCGTGTGGGTGGGCGGCAGCGTGCTTTCGGTGGTGCTGTTTCCCTTCCTGGCCCTGATCTCGGTGTGGATCTATTTGCTGATCTTTATTTTCACTGGCTTGTGGTTTCAATACTTCTGTCTGCAGGCGCTCGAAGAGCTGCGCGCCGAGGCTGCGCCGTCACAGGCCTGACACAAATCGTGGCGCGCTTTTCATATGGCGCACTCAGCCGTTGTTTTTTTGCGAAAAACAAACAGCGACTGCAAGTTTTCTTGAACAGTGCATCGTCCCCACCCGCCTGATGTGGTGGAATGGTAAGGAAGTATGCACGGGTTCGGCCCCTGTGATGACAGTGACAATTTCAGTAAAATAGCGACACGATTACCCACCCGATTGCGCGGCCTTGCCGACAACACTGATGGCTTGGGTAGACGTGGTGTTCGTACCATAGAAACAGAGCGGTTTAGCCATCATGGAAAGTAATCGTCGTTTTCGACGGCCTCGCATCGTGGTGCGCACGGTGCGCAAGTTGCGCGCGCGCGCCGCTTCCCTCAGCCCGTCGCGCGAACGCGGCCATGGCGCGCTGTCCTACCCCCATCCCCATCTTGCACTAGTGTCCGAAGGACCAACAACCGAAAGCGAAGGCATGCTCGACACAGTTTCACCCGAACCGCAGGAATCCGAAGCGTCACCAGCGGCTCCCCAGATTCCTCCGCAGCCGCCCAAAAAACGCGGCCGCATCAAACGTACCGTGCTGCTCGTGTTGCTGGTGCTGCTCACGGTAGCCATCGCCTGGGGTTTGCGCGAGGCGCAGACCTCGGCCATGCAGGCGCGCGTGTTCTCCGGCATCGCCAGCAAGATCAGTTACAAGGTCGAGAAGGGCGCCAGCAAGGCGATCCGCTTCCCGTCCGACAGCCCTTACGACGAGCGGCTCGGCTACGCCAATCTGCCCGACTACATCACCAAGCTGCAGGGACACGGTTATCTGATCGATGCCCAGGCCCGCATTTCGCCGAAAATGCTGGAACTGGCCGACATGGGCCTGTACGCGACCTACCGCGAGAAAACCAAGGTGGGCCTGGCCATCCTCGACTGCAAGGCCGAGCCCCTGTTCTCTGCCCAGTATCCCGAGCGTTATTACGACGGGTTCGACAAGGCGCCGTCGCTGTTGGTGCAAAGCCTGCTATTCATCGAAAACCGCGAACTGCTCGATACCAAATACCCGAAACGCAATCCGGCCGTCGAGTGGGATCGCTTCAGCAAGGCCGTGTTCGACAAGTCCTTGCACGTCTTTACCCGCAGCGACCAGCGTTCGGCCGGTGGCAGTACCCTGGCCACCCAGATTGAAAAGTATCGTCATTCCCCGGAAGGGCGTACCAGTTCGCTGTCCGAAAAGCTGCGCCAGATGGCCTCGGCCACGCTGCGCGCCTACCAGTATGGCGAGGACACCACGGCCGCGCGCCGTCAAATTGTTGTCGACTACCTCAATACGGTGCCGCTGTCGGCCAAACTCGGTTACGGCGAAGTCAATGGCATTGGCGACGGGATGTGGGTCTGGTACGGACGCGATTTCGCCGCCATGAATCAGGTCTTGAACGGCAAGCTCGATACGCCCGATGCGGCGCTCGCCTACAAACAGGCCCTGTCCCTGATGATTGCGCAGCGCCGCCCAGCCCACTATCTGGGCGCCGGCAAGGACGATCTGGAGCAGCTGACCAATACCCACTTGCGCGTGCTGACCCAGGCTGGCGTGATCACGCCGCAGTTGCGCGACGCCGCGCTCAAGGTCAAGCTGCAGCCATCGACCGCCTCGGGCGTGACGCCACCGGCGGCCAACACCTTCGTCTCGCGCAAGGCGACCAATGCCGTGCGCGCCCACCTTGGCGGCTTGCTGGGCGAAGGTCGTTTGTATAACCTGGACCGGCTCGACCTGTCGGTATCGAGCACGCTGGACGCCGACGCGCAGCAGGCTGTCACCACGGCGCTGCGCAATCTGCGCGACGCCGATGCGGCAGCGGCCGCCGGCCTGACCGGCAAGGGCATGCTGGGCAACGGCGACCCGGCCAATGTGGTGTACAGCTTCACGCTGATGGAACGGGGCGAAAACGTCAACTACCTGCGCGTGCAAACCGATAACTACGACCAGCCGCTCGACATCAACGAAGGCGCCAAGCTCGATCTCGGGTCCACCGCCAAGCTGCGCACGCTCGTCACCTATCTCGATATCGTCGACCAGTTGCACCAGCGCCTGTCCGGCATGACGCCGGAGCAGTTGAAGGCCGTCGTGTTCGACCCCAAGGACATCCTCACCCAATGGGGCATCAACTACTTCCAGACCCTGCCGAAGGGCGCTTCGCGCGACCTGCCGACCATGTTGGGCGCTGCGCTGGACCGCAAGTACTCGGGCAATCCGGCGGAAGGCTTTTTCACCGGTGGTGGCATGCACACCTTCGGTAACTTCAGCAAACTCGATAACACGCGGATCCTGGCCGTGCGCGACGCGCTCAAGGCCTCGACCAATCTGGTGTTCGTGCGCCTGATGCGCGACGTCGTGCGTTACTACATGTTCCAGCTGCCCGGCTCCTCGGCGGCACTGCTGCACGACGCGGACGATCCGCGCCGCGCCGACTACCTGGCGCGCTTTGCCGACCGCGAAGGGCGCGAGTTCCTGGGCCGCTTCTATAACAAGTACAAGAACAAGACTGCCGCCGAAGCGGAGAAGGTGCTGCTGGCCAGTTTCCGTCCTACCCCGGTGCGCCTGTCCACCGTGCACCGCACGATTGCGCCCAATGCCACCGTGGCGCAGTTTGGCGCCTTCATCAACGAGAACCTCGAGTCGAAAAACGAAGTGCCGAACGAGCGCATCGCGCGCATGTACGAGCAGTATTCACCAAGCGCCATGTCGCTGGCCGATCGCGGTTACCTCTCTTCCATCCACCCGCTGGAACTGTGGCTCGTTGGTTACCTGCGCACCCACCAGGGCGCGGGCTGGACTGAGGTGGTCAACGCCAGCGTGAAGGAACGCCAGGAAGTGTATGCCTGGCTGTTCAATACCCATCGCAAGCACGCCCAGGACAGCCGTATCGCCGGCCTGCTGGAAGTGGAAGCCTTCCTCAAGATCCACGCGCAGTGGAAGCGCATGGGTTATCCCTTCGACTCGCTGGTGCCGTCCTATGCGACTACCCTGGGCGCGTCGGCCGACCGTCCTGCCGCGCTGGCTGAAATGATGGGCATCATCGTCAACCAGGGCATACGTAAGCCCGTCGAACGTGTCGCCTCCCTGCATTTTGCCAAGGGCACGCCTTACGAAACCCTGATCAAGCATGGACAGCCTGCCGTCGGTGAGCGCATCATCTCGGCCGATGTGGCACGCGCCACGGCGGACGCGATTCGCGCGGTGGTGGCCGAAGGTACGGCCAAGCGGGTCAAGAATGCCTTCAAGATGGCCGATGGTTCCATCATCGCCGTGGGCGGCAAGACCGGGACGGGCGACCAGCGCTTTGATGTCTATGGCGCGGGTGGCAAATTGATCGAGTCGCGCTTTGTGAACCGTTCGGCCACCTTCGTTTTCAATATCGGCGAGCGCTTCTTCGGCAGCATGACGGCCTATGTGCACGGACCCGAGGCGGAGCACTATGACTTCACCAGCGCCTTGCCGGTGCAGTTGCTCACAACCCTGGCGCCGCAGTTGATGCCCTTGATTGAACCACCAAAGACGGCAGGCGCGAAGGCGTGCATGCGATAGCGCTTGCATAGTTGCGGGAATCTTGGCATTGTCCGATTCCATGAAACCATTGCAACGCGCCATGTCCAAAATCCGTAAGTTCACCCAGTTTTCGCTGCGCGATCTGGTTGCCGCCGCCGGCCCCACCATCCTCGTGATCGTGGCGCTGTGCGCGCTGGCCTATGTGCTGGTCGACCCCACACCGCCACGCCATGTGACGCTGGGCACGGGCCAGGAGAACAGCGCCTACGAGGAGCTGGGCAAGCGCTACGCTGCCGCCCTGGCCAAACAGGGCATCAAGGTGACCATGGTGCGCTCGCTCGGCTCGCAGGAAAATCTGCAGCGCTTAAATGAAGGCAAGGTTGATATCGCTTTCGTGCAAAGCGGCTCGACCGACCAGGCCGAAGCCCAGCGCGCCGGTCTCATGTCCTTGGGCAGCCTGTTCACGGAACCGGTCTGGCTGTTCTTGCGTGAGGGCGTCAAGGTCGACAAGCTGACCGACCTGAAAGGCTTGAAGATCAATCTGGGACCGGAAGGCACTGGTGTGCCCAAGCTGTTTCGCCAGGTGCTGGACTTAAACGGCATTGCGCCTGCGGACCTGACCATCGGC
>JBJMVX010000034.1:0-50546 GCA_045810445.1 Massilia sp. | reverse complement strand
TTCTCCCACATGAAAGGCTGCTTGAGCGAGATCTGTGCCATGGCAGGAGACCATGAAGCGCCAACAGCGAGGGCAATTGACGCGGCCAAAACGGATAATTTCATGGGGCTCCTGTGGGTGGACAAGGTAAGGGTCAGGTAATGACGGTCGGGGCGGCCCGACCGCTGCGTTGCTTCAGTTCTGATAGGGTTTCCGCTGCCTGCAGCAGGTCGGCCAATGCCTCCTGAGTGTCAAAGGCATGACGCGTGGTGTCGGCCTCGAATTTTTCCAGGTACAGGCGAATGGTGGCGCCTTCGGTTCCCGCGCCGGAGAGGCGTAACACAATCCGTGCGCCGTCGTCCATGACGATTCGTATGCCCTGTTTGGTGGTCACGGAATGGTCGACTGGATCGGTGTACACAAAGTCGTCGGCCAATGCCACGGTATGTCCGCAAAGGCGCTGCCCCACGAGTGAAGGCAGCAGCTCGCGCAGGTGGTCAATGATGCCATGTGCGGTCGCCGAATCGACGGCCTCGTAGTCATGGCGCGAATAGTAGTTGCGGCCAAAGCGCGACCAGTGCGCGCGCACCAGGGCTTCCACCGAGTGGCCGCTGGCTGCTTGCAGGTTGAGCCAGAACAGTACCGCCCACAGGCCGTCCTTTTCGCGGATATGGTCCGAGCCGGTGCCGTAACTCTCCTCGCCGCACAGGGTCACCATGCCCGCATCGAGCAAATTGCCAAAATACTTCCAGCCGGTTGGCGTTTCGTAAAATGGCAATCCCAGAGCCTTGGCCACGCGGTCTGCCGCGCACGAGGTGGGCATGGAACGGGCAATGCCCTTGAGGCCCGCGCGATAGCCCGGCGCCACGGCGGCGTTGGCAGCAATGATGGCCAGGCTGTCGGACGGCGTGACCGCAAAATTGCGGCCCACGATCATGTTGCGGTCGCCGTCACCGTCCGATGCGGCGCCAAAATCGGGCGCGTCGGGCGCCGCCATCAGCGCAATGAGTTGCGCTGCATTGACCGGATTAGGGTCGGGATGATGGCCACCAAAGTCTTCCAACGGTCTGCCATTGATAACCGTGCCTTGCGGTGCGCCGAGCAAGCCTTCGAGGATAGCGTGGGCGTACGGACCGGTCACCGCGCTCATGGCGTCAAAGCGCATGCGGAAACCTAGTGCGAACATGGCCTTGATCGCAGTGAAGTCGAACAGCCTGGCCATCAGTTCGGCGTAGTCGGCCACCGAATCGATCACTTCCACCGACATCTGTTCGATCCTGGCGTTGCCGACTGCATCCAGGCTGATATCCGGCGCATCGCTGATACGGTAACTGGTGACCTGCTGCGACGCGGCGTAAATAGCCTCGGTCACCTGCTCCGGGGCCGGACCGCCATTGGCGATGTTGTACTTGATGCCGAAGTCCCCATCGGGACCGCCGGGATTGTGGCTGGCCGAAAGCACGATGCCGCCAAAGGCCGCATGCTTGCGCACCGCGCAGCTTAAGGCCGGCGTGGACAGGATGCCGCCCTGGCCGACCATGACTTTGCCCACGCCATGGGCGGCGGCCATTTTCAGGATGATCTGGATGGCCTGCCGATTGAAGAACCGTCCGTCGCCACCCACCACCAGGGTCTTGCCGGCGCAGTCGCCCAAGGTGGTGAAAATCGCCTCGACAAAGTTTTCCAGGTAGTTCGGCTGCCGGAATTCAGTCACCTTCTTGCGCAGCCCGGAGGTGCCCGGCCGCTGTCCCGCGAAAGGGCTTGTGGTTATCGTTTGTATGCTCATTTTCCGCTCCTGTCAGTGGCGCATACGATACGACAGGATGGAAAATGCTGACGCCACGTTAAGCGTCGGCGACGGCATCGTCCCGGACGATCAAGGTGCTCAAGCCACCAATGACCATGCACACGCCGCCCAAGGCGAGCGCATTGGCCGGATGGCCACCAAGGTACTTCACCATCACAAATGGCAGCACGGCGCCAGCCACGATTTGCGGGATCACGATGAAGAAGTTGAAAACGCCCATATAGAAGCCCATTTTTTCGGGCGGCAGTGAGCCGGCCAGGATCGCGTAAGGCACGGTCAGAATACTGGCCCAGGCCACACCGACACCGATCATGGGAATAAGCAGCAGGTATTTATGGGTGATGAACTGAATGCTGACCAGGCCCAAGCCGCCGAGAATGAGGCAGATCATGTGCAGGACCTTGCGGTTGGTCTTGCGTGCGATAACAGGCAACACGAAAGCCGCAATGGCCGACACGCCGTTGTACACGGCGAACATGATGCCTACCCAGTTACCTGCGCTCTGGAAGGCGTCCGATTTCGCATCCGTGGTGCCGAACACGTTTTCAGCCACCGCCGACGTGGTGTTGACCCACATGATAAACAGTGCGGTCCAGACGAAGAACTGCATGATCGCCAGTTGGCGCATGGTCAACGGCATTTTTCCGAAACCGCCAAGTATCTCGCCGATGGCGTGGACCATGCCTTTGTGCTGGCCCTGGCGAAACGCCGCCAGATCGGCCGGCGGTGCCTCGCTGGTCGAAAATACCGTGTAAGACACGGCGCTGATGAATGCGATCCCGCCCGCATAGAAGGAGTAGCGCACGGTCTCGGGAATCTGTCCATTGACGACAGCATTGCTAAAACCGAGGCTGTCGAACATGCTCGGAAGCAGAGAGGCGATCACCGATCCGCAACCGATGAAGAAGGTTTGCATGGCGAAGCCCGAGGTCTGCTGCGACGCATCGAGCTTGTCGCCAACGAAGGCGCGGAAGGGCTCCATCGACACATTGATCGAGGCATCCATGATCCACAACGCGAACACTGCCATCCAGATGGCGCTCGAATTGGGCATGGCGAACATGGCGATCGACGCCAGGATGGCACCGGCGAAGAAGAAGGGACGACGGCGGCCCCAGGCCGGGCTCCAGGTATTGTCGGACAGGTAGCCAATGATGGGCTGAATCAGCAGGCCCGTGACGGGCGGCGCAAGCCAGAACCATGGCAGTTGGTCAGGCGTCGCCCCCAGCGTTGAAAAGATACGGCTGCTGTTCGAGTTTTGCAGCGCAAACCCGAATTGAATGCCAAAGAAGCCGAAGCTCATGTTCCAGAGCTGCCAGAAGGTCAGCCGTGGTTTGATCGCTGAAAATTGCATGTGCATCCAAGTCCCCAAATATGCCGTCCGGACGAAGCGCCGGACTGGTTTGCTCAATACCCGATGGTGATCGCGCCGCCATCGTTGTTGATCGTAACGCTGCTCACCTTCGCCTGCCCTGCTGCGGTGTCGAGAAAGCTGTGCATGCGCGGGCTCGCCGACATGGCCCTGCCATTCACCTGCAGCGTACTGGTGTCGCCAAAGCCGTGCAGCACCAGTTCCAGCTTGCGAAAGACCGATTTGTAGCTGCCTTCGACGGCGCCAAATTCGATACGCCGACGCGCGGCGTCGAAGCTGATGCTACGCTGGTAGTAGACGCCCTTCTGGTACGCAAAGCTGGCGCCATCATCTTCATAATAGGTGATGCGATTGTTGGCATCGCCCTTGTAGATATGGATCGCCAGCGTGTCGCCAGGCTTTTCCGACGTCGATTGGACCAGGGTCTGCACCGGCACGATGCTACTCCCTTTCACGTACACGGGCAGCTTTGCCAGCGACAGTTCTACAACACTATCCTGGCCACCGGCCTGCAAGGCATCGGTGTAAAGCTCATACCATTGGCCCGCCGGGAAATGGATCTTGCCGTACTCCTTGGTGCTCTCGAAGGGAGCGACCAGGAAGGCGCTGCCGAACAGGTACTGGTTCTGGAACGCCGGGTCATAGACCTTGGAATCGTGCGTGTAGTCGATGGCCAGCGAACGCATGACCGGTTCGCCCGTGCTGGCAGCATCATGAAAGGCCGAATACAGATAGGGCATCAGGCGGTAGCGCAGGCTAATGTAGTTGCGGGCGATGTCGAGCACCTCGTCACCGAAGGTCCATGGCTCTGCGGCCTTGGTGCCGTAGGCCGAGTGATTGCGAAAATACGGATTGAAGGCGCCGATCTGCATCCAGCGCGCGTAAAGCGATGGCGTCGGCGTACCGGTGAAGCCGCCCACGTCCATGCCGGTGAAGGGCACGCCGGACAGGCCAAGGCTGTTCAACAGGCGTACCCCAAGCAGCATATGGTCTTCTTCGGCGCGATTGTCACCCGTCCAGATGGCGCTATAGCGCTGCAGCCCTGCGAAGCCTGCGCGCGTGAGCATGAAGGGACGCTGGCCAGTCGCTTCCTTCATGCCATCATAGCTGGCGCGCACCATCTCGAGTGCATACACATTGTGGGCCTGCTTGTGGGTGGTCGGTGCACCGTCAAAATTAAACAGCACATTGCTGGGCATGCGCTGGCCCCAGGTCGAAATTTCATTCATGTCGTTCCACAGGCCCGCCACACCGGCACTGGCATAGGTTTGCACTTCGCGACGCCACCAGACGCGTCCCGCATCGGCGGTAAAGTCGGGGAAATTGCACCATCCCGGCCACACTTCGCCCGTGTAGTTGGCGCCATCAGGGTACTTGATGAAGATATCGCTTTTCAGGCCACGCTCATAACTGGCATAGCCCTTTTCCACCTTCACGCCCGGGTCCACGATCACCGTGGTCTTGAGTCCCATGGCAGAGAGCTTGGCGGTCATGGCGGTGGGATCGGCGAAGCGCGTTTTGTCCCAAGTGAACAGCTTGTAGCTGTCCATGTAATGGATATCGAGGGTGATGCCGTCCGCGGGGATTTTCTTTTCACGCAGCGTGTGGGCGATGCGCATCACCTCTGTGTCGGGGAAGTAGCTGTAGCGGTTCTGCTGGTAGCCAAGACTCCATAGCGGCGGCAGCGGCATGCGGCCGGTCAGCGTCGTGTAGGCGTTGATGATGCCAGCCACGCGGCTGTCGTAGATGAAGTAGTAGTTCATCTCGCCGCCCTGGGCCGAGAACGACGAGAAGCGCTGATTGCTGGCGCCGAAATTGAAGTCGCTCTGGTAGCTGTTGTCGAAAAAGATCCCGTAGTTCAGGCCATGGTGCACGCCGATATAGAAAGGAATCGACGCGTACAACGGATCGTCCGACGGCAGATAACGAAAGGCGTCAGTATTCCAGTTGGTGTAGGCGCTGCCGCGCCGATCGAGGTTCCCGGTCTTTTCACCAAGGCCGATGAAGCGCTCGCCATCTTGCAGTGTCTTGTAGGTCGCCACCTCCTCGCCCACCCAGGACGTTGTCAGCCCGGGTTCGTCCTGGTTGATGATGGTGCCGTCTGGCGTAGCGAAACTGATCGCAAACGGATGCTTGTTCACGCGCACCCGCAAGGCCTCGGTCAGCAGCAGCACCTGCGCGGCATCCTCGGTGACCTTCACGCTGGTCGTTTGTGGCTTGCCAACCACGGCATACGAAAAATCGCGCCCCAGGTTCCGCTTGTCGATGCGTACCCGTACGACGCCAGGCGCCCATACACTGAGCTCGACCTGGGCATTGGTCGTGTGCAGGCGGACCTGCTGCCCGGCCACCTCCACCTTGCTCACTTCCCCCATAGGCAGCACCGGCTGGGCTTGCGACGCGAATGGGGAAAACACCAGTGCGAACGCGAACAAGGTGTGCAAGGCGACTGTCATCGGAAAACTTTCTAGCGCCTGTCTCGGCGGCGGATTTTTGAATTTGTAGTAAAGTAACACGACGATTTCTGAGTGTCAATTCAAACACATTCATAGTAAAATCCCACGGCAAACACAATAAAAATACGAAAATTGTAGTCAAATAACAGAACACAATGGGGACACCATGTTCGACATGCAGAAACGCCTAAGCAACTTTTTTTACGCAACCATGAGCCTGCCTTCAACGGCCATGGGGTTCGCGTTGTGCATCCAGATTTCTGCCTTGAGCTGGATACTGTCGACCAAATTTCACCTGGAGATCGACCAGATCGGCGTTGTGTGGGCAGCCGGGCCGACGGCCGGCATCCTGGGCCAGGTGAGCATTGGTCTAATCAGCGACAAGGCCTGGTTCTGGGGTGGCCGTCGCCGCCCCTTCATCCTGATCGGCGGTACCCTGGCCGCACTGATGGTTTACCTGCTGCCCCGCATTGATGTTGTCAACCAGGTGCTGGGAGTGGGGAACATCCTCTTGGTTGCAGTGGCTGTCGCACTGGTGCTGGACCTTTCGATCAACATCAGCTTCAATCCAACCCGCTCGATCATCGCCGACTTGACGCCGGAGGGCGAAGCGCGCACCAAGGGCTACACATGGATGCAGACCATCTCCGGCTTTTGGGGCGTGATGGCCTATATCGTCGGCGCCACCATGGGCAACGACATCCTCATTGCAGTCGGTGCGGTAATCGTGTTCGCATTCTCGGTAGTGCCGATGTTCTTCATCAAGGAGCAGCGCACGCAATTCAGCGCTGAGCAGAAACTCGCTGCGACCAAGGCCGACTGGGGTCAACTGGTGCGCATCTACGTGGCGCACGGTTTTTCCTGGCTGGGGGTGCAATCCATGTTCGTGTACACCTATGGCTTCATCCAGACTCACATCATCCCGGCGGGCACCGCGCAGGCAGCGGCCAACGCACAGAGCGGTCAGGTGATCGGCTTTTCGTTCGCCATCCTCAATACCGTGGGCTTTCTGCTGCCCGCGCTGGTGCTCGCGCCCCTGGCCAAACGGATAGGCCGCGTGAGCACCCAGGCAGGCTGCATTGCGATCATGGCGCTGGCCTACTTCATGATGGCCTCGTTCGCACGCACGCCCGCAGTGCTGTACGCACTGATGGCCATGGCCGGCATCGGCTGGAGCGCAATCGTTAGCCTTCCGTTTGCCATCATGAGCGACAAGGTGGACAAAAGCCGGATGGGTTTTTTCATGGGCGTGTTCAACTTGTCGGTGGTGCTGCCGCAGTTGATTTCGACAAAGGTGGGGTTTGTGCTCAAAAGCGCAGGCAATAACAGCCTGCTATACGTCATTTGCGGCGGATCGCTGGCCGTGTCGGCAGCATTGTGGTGCCTGGTGAAGGATACGCAGGCGGCATCGGTGCCGGCACCGGTGGCGGTCGGGGCGCACTAGCCTCACCGACGCCACGCCACTGTCCTTGCGAAAGCGAGGACCAATGCCTCGCCGGCTCCGTGGTAAAGCTCAATCTCTGAGTTTCCGTACCATGGGTGCTCGCTTTCGCAAGCACGGTGGGGTTGCTGTATATTTACATCTACTTCATACATCTACTACTTCATGTGCTAGGGATCTCTTGCCTCATTCAAGGCTCAATCCCGCCAGGATCGACGGCACGCACTGTTCCAACTGCTCGACCAGCTCGGGATCCATGTAACGATAGTCGTCCGGAATATCGAGCACATGGATGGCGCGCCCTTCCAGCAGGCGGCCAAATGTCGCCTTCAATCGCGACTTGTGCTTCTCTTCCATCACGAGGATGACCGTCGCCCAACTGATATCGTCAGGCGACACGGTGCGGCGCGCACTTGGGCTGGTGCCGGCAGACCGCACCGCAAGTTCGGGATGCTTGCGGTAGACCTGTTCGGCCGTCGGACTACGCCATTGATTCCTGCTGCAGATGAACAGGACGTGCTGCTTCATCAAGTCGGCTTCGGACCCTTGCGATGCTCTTTCTTCTTGCTCGCATCGTAAGGCTTTTTCGGGCCGAGCTTTTTCTCTTCAAAACGACGGTCGCCCGCCTGCTTGAAGGAGCCGGCTTTCTTCACTGCCGGTGGCTCACCATCACGGGTAATTTGCAGCTGCTGGCCAGCGACCCACACACCTTTCAGGTGATCGATCAGGTCAGGCGGCATATCGGACGGCAGGTCCAGCGTGCTGTAGTCATCGTAGATTTCGATGCGGCCGATGAACTTCGATTCGATGCCCGCTTCGTTGGCGATGGCGCCCACGATATTGCCCGGCTTGACGCCATGCGCATGACCGACTTCGATACGGAAGGTGCCCATGCCCTCTTCCGGCGGACGCATATTGCGCTTGCGCTCAAAAGCTGGCGCCGCGTCGCGCGGTGAACGCTCGGCACGTGGCGCCGATTCAAAGCGCGGCGCATCCGAACGTGGCGCGCGTGCCGCCGGCGTTTCCGTGGCAGCCCACGAAGGCGCGGACTTGGCATCGCGGTTCGGCTTTTCCAGCAGCAGCGGCACATCGCCGCGGGCCAGTTTGGCCAATGCGGCAGCAATTTCGATTGCCGGCACATTCTGCTCGGTTTCGTATTCTTCAATCAGCGAACGGAAGACATCAAGTCCACCGGCAGCAAGCGCCTCGGTGATCTGGTCCTTGAATTTCGCGATGCGCACATCGTTGACGGCTTTGACGGTTGGCAGCGTCAAAGGCGCCACTGGCTGACGCGTCGCGCGTTCGATCGCTTTCAACAGGCCCTGCTCGCGCGGGGTAATGAACAGGATCGCCTCGCCGCTACGGCCAGCGCGGCCAGTACGGCCAATACGGTGGGTGTAGCTTTCCGGATCCGACGGCACGTCATAGTTGATGACGTGGCTGATGCGTTCCACGTCCAGGCCGCGCGCGGCAACGTCGGTCGCGACCAGGATGTCGATCTTGCCGTTTTTGAGTTGTTCGATGGTGCGCTCGCGCTGCGTCTGCTGCATGTCGCCGTTGATGGCGGTAGCGGCGAAGCCTCTCGCTTGCAGCTTGGTCGCCAGTTCTTCGGTACCAAGCTTGGTACGGGCAAAAATGATCATGCCGTCAAACGGTTCGGCTTCCAGGATGCGGGTCAGCGCTTCGAGTTTCTGCATGCCGCTGACCATCCAGTAACGCTGGCGGATATTGTCGGCAGTGCCAGTCTTGGCGGCGACCGTCACTTCAGCCGGGTCACGCAGGTAGGTCTTGGCGATGCGCTTGATGGCTGATGGCATGGTGGCCGAGAACAGCGCGGTCTGGCGCGTGGCCGGGGTCTTTTGCAGGATCTGTTCGACGTCGTCGATAAAGCCCATGCGCAGCATTTCGTCGGCTTCGTCCAGCACCAGGGTCTTGAGCTTAGAGAGGTCGAGCGAGCCTTTTTCGAGGTGATCGATCACACGACCGGGCGTGCCGACAATGACGTGCACACCACGGCGCAGGGCTTGCAACTGCGGGCCGTAGCTTTGGCCACCGTAAATGGGCAGCACATGGAAGTCCTTGATATGGGTGGCGTACTTCTGGAACGCCTCAGCCACCTGGATGGCCAGTTCGCGCGTAGGCGCGAGCACCAGCGCCTGGGGCGTCTGCTGCTTGATATCGATGTTCGACAGGATCGGCAGGGCAAAGGCCGCGGTCTTGCCGGTGCCGGTCTGGGCTTGCCCCAGTACGTCGCGATTGGCCAGCAGCAGCGGGATGGTGGCTGCCTGGATAGGCGACGGGGTTTCGTATCCGACCTCTTTCATCACCTTCAGCACAGCGGCGGAAAGGTTGAGCTCGGAAAACAACATTACTGGGGATTCAGACATGGGACACTCGCATATAAACAGCTTCCCCGACGGGAAAGCACCCTCTAGTTTACCCTGTTTTACCGTTTCCTAAGGCGAAACACCGCAAAATCGCTTTTTCTCTGATAGGATGCCCGGTTCTGCCCAGAGCGCGCGCCCCATGTCCAACCCTAAAAATTCCAGTTTTTCCGTCTCCGCCATCAGCTATCCGCTGCCGCGCTGGCGCTACTGGCTGTTGTTCCAATCGTGGTCGCAATTGCAATGGTATCTGCTGGTGGTCCTGGTTTGCACCCTCGCCATCCACGGCCTGGCCATCGCCACCCACGCGCGCGTGATGCCACTGGGCCTACTGTTGACAGCCATGGCACTCGGCAGCCTGGTCTCGGTGGTCATGATGCTCAAGGCCAGTTTCAGCGTCTCGCCCGCGTCCGAGGCGGCAGTTCGCCGCGTAGTGACGGAAGTCGAATGCGCGCGCTATGTGGAGCTGGGCGCGCAGGGCAATGCCATCATGTATCGCCAGAATTTGCCACGCCTGCTGCGCCGCCAGGAAGGGTCGATCTCAGTGGCGCGTGAGGGCGACACCCTGCTCGTGACCGGCCCTGTGGTCAACCTGATGCGCATTCGCCGCCACCTAGTCGCCTGATTACCGCGGCGCGGCGCAGTTGTGCGCGATGTACTCGGCGTGGTCCGGCATCACGTTGACGCACTCAACGATCACTTCGCGCACACTTTCCAGGTAATGCGCCGCATCGGTTTCCGTTTGTAGATGCGCGAGCGGATGGCAGCCGGCAGTAGCGATGTTCTGCCCTTCCATCACCTGGAACCAGCCCGGCTCCGCAAAGAGCTCGTTATCGACCCGCACAATGCGTCCGCGCGAGGAAAATAGCGCCAGCTTGTGTTTCAGCGTCTCCGGAATTTCCATGGCCGCGCACTGCTGCCAGAACGGCGCGTCGACGCGTTGATTGGCCTTGTAATGCAGGATGATGAAGTCGCGAATACGCTCGTATTCGAAGCGACTCTGGCGGTTGTATTCCGCGATATCGGTTTCGTTAAATTCCTGGTCCGGGAAAAAATCAATCAGGCGCTGTATGCCCGACTGCACCATGTGAATGCTGGTTGACTCCAGCGGCTCGAGAAACCCGCCCGCCAAGCCCAACGCGACCACATTGCGATTCCAGGCCCGCTTGCGCATACCCGTCGTGAACTTGATGACGCGTGGGTCGGCCAGCGCCTTGCCATCCAGGTTGGCCAAAAGGACGGCAGCCGCTTCATCATCGCTGATATGACTGCTGCAGTAGACATGGCCGTTACCGATACGGTGCTGCAGGGGGATGCGCCACTGCCATCCCGCCTGGTGTGCGGTGGAGCGCGTGTAGGGCGTGAGCACGCGCGCCGATTCGCACGGCACGGCCTGGGCCCGGTCGCATGGCAGCCAATGGCTCCAGTCCTCGTAGCCTGTGCCCAGGGTCTGCTCGATTAACAGGCCACGAAAGCCCGAACAATCGATAAACAATTCGCCTTCCACGCGCTCGCCGTTTTCCAATACAAGCGCTTCCACATGGCCGTCGCCTTCGCGCTGCTGCACCTGAACGATCTTGCCTTCGATGCGCTGCACCCCACGCGCCTCCGACAGTTTGCGCAGATATTTGGCGTACATGCTGGCGTCGAAATGATAGGCATAAGCGATGTCGCCCAGCGGTGAATTGGGCACCTCGAAATTGGCCGGCATGAACTTGTTGGCCTTGGCCGCCATGCGCGTGATCGAGTATTCCGCCAGTGGGCCTGCTTGCCCCAGCGCGCGCATGCGCAGCCAATACTGCTCGAACCCGAGTGGCCCCAGGTCCTTGCCGAGCCTGCCGAAGCCATGCATGTAGCGCTCGCCCTGCTGACCCCAGTTCACAAATTCAATCCCCAGTTTGAAGGTGCCGTTGGTCGCCTTGAGGAATTCATTTTCATCGATGCCGACCACGCGGTTAAAGCGCTGGATCATCGGAATGGTCGCTTCGCCGACGCCGACAATGCCGATTTCGTCGGACTCGACCAGGCGAATCTTGTAGTGGCGGCCCAGCAGGGTTGCCATGGCGATGGCGCTCATCCAACCGGCGGTGCCGCCACCGACGATCACCACGTTTTTTACTGGACCGTTTTTCATTATTTTTCTCGGTAAAAAAGAAACATTGTATCCTTAAAAAAATGA
This sequence comes from Massilia sp., assembly GCA_045810445.1. Classification (GTDB taxonomy): domain Bacteria; phylum Pseudomonadota; class Gammaproteobacteria; order Burkholderiales; family Burkholderiaceae_D; genus Telluria_A. Next base: position 38,928 of record JBJMVX010000034.1, on the reverse strand, counting down.
AGCAGGGCCCGCCGTTGACAGAGAAAAACGTTCGATGCTATATTTCTTGAAGCAAATCTTGCGAATGTCATCAAGCGACGCAACCTGCCTTCTCTCGCCGGGTTGCCACACGCGCTTTTCCCCACTTTTTTCTAGCGGCCTCGCGGTCCGGATGGAGCAGCAAACACCATGAATCTCGTCAAGGATATCGTCATCGTCGGCGGTGGCACCGCCGGCTGGATGAGCGCCGCCGCATTTGCCGCCCTCATGCCCGCCGGGTATCGCATACGGCTGATCGAATCGGACGAAATTTCCACCATCGGCGTGGGCGAAGCGACCATCCCGCTCATTCGTGGCTTCAATGACCTGATCGGCATCGACGAGAACGAATTCCTGCGCCAGACCCAGGGCACCTTCAAACTCGGTATCGAGTTCGTCAACTGGGGCAAGCAGGGCGACTCGTATATCCACGGCTTCGGCAGCATTGGCCGCGACCAGATGCTGGCCAAGTTCTACCAGTACTGGCTCAAGATGCACCAGTTGGGCGAAGCTGCGGACCTCGAAGCGTATTCGATCAACACGATGGCGCCGCGCCAGTCCAAGTTCATGCGCGGCACGCGCGAGCATGGCGACTCGCCCCTGGCCGATATCGCTTACGCCTTCCATTTTGACGCCGGCCTGTATGCGAAGTATCTGCGCGGGCGCGCCGAGGCGGGCGGCGTGGTGCGCACCGAAGGCAAGATCGTCGACACCGTGCTGCGTGCGGACGATGGCTTTGTCGAAGCGGTGATCATGGAAAACGGTGAGCGCATCAGCGCGGACCTGTTCATCGACTGCTCCGGCATGGTTGGTTTGCTGATCGAGAAAGCGCTGCAGACCGGCTACGAAGACTGGAGCCACTGGCTGCCCTGTGACCGCGCCATCGCCGTCCCTTGCGAATCGGTCGAACCGCTGCTGCCCTTCACACGTTCGACGGCGCACCAGGCAGGCTGGCAATGGCGCATCCCACTGCAGCATCGCATTGGGAATGGCCACGTCTACTGCAGCAAGTTCATGGAGGCAGCCGAGGCGGAGGCCATCCTCATGAACAACCTCGATGGCAAGCCGCTGGCGCAGCCACGCCATTTGAAATTCACAACAGGCAAACGCAAGCGGGCCTGGAACAAGAATGTCGTGGCCATTGGATTGGCGGGCGGCTTCATGGAGCCGCTGGAGTCAACCAGTATTCACATGGTGCAGACCAGTATCACGCGCCTGCTGATGTTTTTCCCCCACCAGGGATTTGATGCGGCCGACATCGCCACCTACAACGCGCAGACCAATCGTGAATACGAGACCATCCGCGACTTCCTGATCCTGCATTACAAGGCCAACGAGCGCACTGGCTCCCCGTTCTGGACTTACTGCCAGCAGATGGATGTACCGGATTCGCTCAAGGCCAAGATGGATCTGTTCCTCTGCAATGGTCGTATCTTCCGCGACAATGAAGAACTGTTCGCCGAGACCAGTTGGTTGCAGGTGATGCACGGACAAGGCATGCGACCGCGCGGCTATAACCCGCTGGTGGACCAGCGCACGAAGGCGGAGATTGCGGAATTTTTGGCGCATACGCAGGAAGTCATACGCAACTGCGTCAATGCCATGCCGACCCACGCCGACTTCATCGCCGCCAACTGCAAGGCCGCGCCGATCAAATAGCGGTTGCGCGTTAGCTGCTTCTCCCCGCCTCCCTCCCACCCCACTGTCCTTGCGAAAGCGAGGACCCATACTACCTGCGCAAAGTGTTGACGTGCCTGAGCTCAGGGTGCATGGGTCCTCGCTTTCGCAAGGACAGTGGGTGGGGGTGCGGGTGCCGGTGCCGGTGCGGGTGCGGGCGCAGGTGCGGGCGCAGGTGCGGGTACGGGTATGGGTATGGGTATGGGTATGGGTATGGGTACCAGGTGAGGTAGCGCACCAGCTGTTTCGAGACCCAGATAAGGAAAAAGCCCTGCCGAATCGCTTCAGCAGGGCTTTTTTTTCGACTGCGGGAACAAGCCCCGCGGGTCTGCTTAGAACTTGTAGCTTGCGCCGAAGTAGTAGGTGCGGCCGTATTTCGTGGTGTAAGACACGTTGTTGCGGTCGGTACCGTTGAACTCGGTGTACGGCGTGTTGTTCCAGTTGTTAGCCTGAATGAAGAGCGAGGTACCCTTCAAGAAGCCGCGCTGGAATTCATACGACGCCTGCAAGTCAACGATGGTCTCACCCTTGACGAACGTGAGCTGGGCATTGTCCTGGAAGTCGCTGATCTGACCGAGGAAATCCGAACGCTTGCGTGCTGCCCAAGCGAACTGGAAGCCATCTTTTTCGTAGTACATGCGCAGATTCGAGACCTTCTTCGACAGACCTGGCAGCGGGATCGATGCTGGATTCACGTTCTGGGTCGCGAAACCAACGGCTGGCAGGCTGATCTTGCTGCTGGTGTCCGAATGGTTCAAGGAGGCGCCAAAACCGTCCAGGTAGGAAGTGAACAGCGAGAACGGAATGTTCACCGACAATTCAAAGCCGTGGATATTGCCGCCGTCGCCATTCATCGGCTTGGTCATCAGACCGACCGTCGAACCTGCGAATGGGCCGGTGGTTGGCAATGGCGTGTTCGGGCCAACCTGATCCTTGAAGTCAAACGCGAGCGGTGCACGCACGATGTAGGTGTCGAGCTTCTTGTAGAAGCCGGCCAGGCTGACATAGCCCTTGTTGCCGAAGTACTTCTCATATGACACGTCCAGCGACTTGGCACGGAAAGGCTCCAGCTTCGGATTGCCGCCGCTACCGGTCAGGATAGGCACGTTGCTGTTGGTTTTGACGCCGAAGGCCGAGCTGGCGCGCATGTCGTCCAGGTTGGCACGGGCCAGGACCTTGGCAACTGCAAAGCGCAGGAACTGCTCGCGACCGAGGTCGAAGGAGACGTTGGTACTAGGCAGAACGTCGGTGTAGCTGGTGCCGTCGCCAATGACGGTCGATGGGCAGGTCGCAGCGGTGATACCGGTGCACGTTGCCAGGTCTACCTTGTTACCGGTCGTGGACTGGTTGGTGTGCACGATCTGCGCGCCGAAGTTACCTTTATAGCCAAAGCCGCCCAGGTCACCGTCCAGTTCACCCATGGCGTAAGCCGTGGTGACTTTTTCCGATACGGACCAGTCTTTTGCCAGCGTGCTGGCGTCTACCCATTTTGCCAGGCTGTAGATCGAACCGATGGTGCCGGTTGGGTCGAACGAGACGATAGGAATGCCGGTGGTGCCAGCCGTCGCGGTCGCCGAACCTGGTACCGGAGCAGTGGCGTAACCGTCGGTGCCGTTGACGACCAGGCGACCTTCATTGCCGGTGCGGACCTTGTCACGCTTGGTGAAGTTCACACCAAATTGCGCGGCCGTGATTGGGCCGAACGACAGTTCCTTGCGACCGGACAGACGCAGTGCGTCGACTTTGTCGTTCACGTCTGGCAGCGCGACATAGCCAGCTTGTGGGGAGTTAGGACCGCCGCCCCAACCATCAACGTCGGTCAGTACGGTTTGCGAACGGTCCGCAAAATTGAAGCTCGTGGTCAGCTTCATTTTCGACAGATCGTGACCATCAAAGCCAGTCCAGGAAATCGAACCGACACTGGCAGGGTCCACATTGCCAGGCTGGCCGGCAGTGGTTTCATAACGCGATGCGTGCTTGACTGCCTTCGAATGCGACAGGTCAGCCACGGCAGTCCATTCACCCGATTTCCAGGTGTTGTTCCAGCCGATGGAGGTCAGTTTGTCCTTGGCGCCTTCGATGTGGTTACGCACGTCGCCCTTGAAGCCGGACATGGTGCCCGAGGTGGCGACGCCATTTCCATCAACGACAGCGGAGGTCAGCGCGCCGACAGGATCATAGCCGCCCCAGGAGCCGGAGATCGAGCCTTCCAGACCAGTCTTCTTGAGCGATTCTTCACCCTGCGAATGGAACACGTCCAGGGTCGATTTGAATTCTTTACTTGGGCGGAATTGCAGGGTCGCCGAAATACCGTCACGGCTGTCATTGTGGGTTTCCGTGTCAGCCTTGAAGCCGGACGGAACGACGACGGGGACGCCGTTGAACTTGAGACTGTTGTCAGTGCCGCCGCCTTCAAACTTCTCTTGCGCGCCGCCCTTGTTCTTGTAGCTGGTAATACCGATAGCCAGACCGATGGTGCGGTTGGCGAATTGGTCGATGTACGAGAAGGTGTAGCGATTGCCGCTGCCTTCGGATGGGGTTTGCACGCCGTTGCGCTCATGACGGGCGCTCGCTGCGATCACGCGCTTGCCAAAGTCCAGTGGCTGCACGGTGTGCAGGTCGATGGTCGCTGCCAGGCCCTGGCCAATGACGGTCGCATCAGGGGTTTTGTAAATCAGTGCGCTGCCAATCAGTTCGGCCGGGAACAGGTCGAATTCTGGGCTGCGGGCGTTACCGGTCGATGCCTGTTCGCGGCCGTTCAGGAGCGAACCGTTAAAGCTAGGCGCCAGACCACGCACGCTCACGTCGGCAGCCTTGCCGGAGTTGCGGCTGCGCTGGGCGGTCACGCCTGGCAGACGGGCGATCGATTCGGCGACGCTCGAATCGGGCAGCTTGCCGATATCTTCCGCCGAAATGGCTTCCACGATGGAGGTCGAATTCTTCTTGATCGAAATGGCCGCCTCGATACCGCGGCGAATACCCGACACAACAACCGACTGAACCTGGGGTTCGTCTTTTTTAGCTTCCTTCTTGGCGTCGGCAGCAGTCGTTGGCGCAGGCGCAACCGGTGCTGTGTCTTGCGCGTAGACCGAACCGGCCAACAGCGTCAGGAATACGGCGCAACCTGCGGCGACCGGATTCAGTTGGAAAGAAGCACTGTTATTGCGCTTGCTCGCGAAAATATTCATTTGTCCCCTCATCTCATCAGTACTACAAAATTCCCGGAAATCCAGCCCTGGCAGCTACTACACGGGATCCTTTAGCGAAACGTTCTAAGACGCTCTGAAATGAATTTTGTACTAAAACTAGATGCACTGTCAACGACAGTTGCGGGAGACTACGGAAATGTGGTGTTTTTACGCATATTTGGCCCTCTGCGGGGCTTGCACGTTGTATTTCTGGTACATCGAGATACAGATGCATCTGTAGTACGACTACATTTTGACGATTTTTCACTGTTTTTGTGCACCCACGCCCCAATTCGGCGCAAACATGCGGTCCAACAAACGACCGAAGCTCATGCGATTTGCATGCGACTTGTGCCGGGCGTCCTGATTGGCTAGTCAACCGAGACTTTGTACCTGAACTAGCAGTCCAGGAACTGCCTTCTCAGCGAGCATTGTTGCGCTTTTCCTTATGTAGTATGCTTTTATTCATCGCTATCGCTGTAGCCAAACTACGATGTATTCAGCAGGCATCGCTAAGATCAATGCAGTTTTCACTCAATGGAACCTTGATGTCCACTCCCCATGCAGCGCACAAGCTGCTCGTCATCTTGCTGTTACTGGCATCCCGGGCCGCCCTCGCCCAGGACTACCGCATCGATCACCTGGAGCCGCCATTCTGGTGGGCAGGGATGCAGAACCAGCATTTGCAATTGATGGTGCACGGTCCACGACTGGCCGATCTGGAGCCCACGCTCACGTATCCCGGCGTGCGCGTCGAGCGGGTGACACGGGTGGCCAACCGCAACTACCTGTTTGTCGATCTGGACGTGAGCGCCGACGCCAAACCCGGTCAGTTTGAGCTGGTATTCAAGGATGGCAAAAAGCGCGTCAACTACGCATACCAGCTCAAGGCGCGTACCAGCGGCTCGGCGCAACGGCAAGGATTTAGCAGCAAGGATGCGATCTATGAGGTGATGCCCGACCGCTTCGCCAACGGCAATCCGTCCAATGACAGCCTACCGTCCCTGGCCGACAAGCTTGATCGCGCCAATGGCGGTGGACGCCATGGCGGGGACATCCAGGGCATCATCGACCACCTGGACTACATTGCCGGCATGGGATTTACCCAGATATGGCCAACGCCGCTGGTGGAAAACGCGATGCCGTCCTACTCGTATCACGGCTATGCGGCGACCGATCACTACCGCATCGATGCGCGCTATGGCAGCAATGAAGACTTCCGCCGCCTTTCCGCCGAGGCGGGCAAGCGCGGCATCGGCATTATCCAGGACGTGGTGCTCTCGCACATAGGCGCTGGCCACTGGTGGATGAAGGACATGCCCACTCCCGACTGGACCAACCACGCGGGCAAATTCGTGCCGACCCGGCACCATCGGGTCGCGGTCCAGGACCCGTACGCGTCGGAGGAAGACAAGCGCAACTTCACCACCGGCTGGTTCAGCGAAGGCATGCCTGATCTGAACCAGACCAATCCCCTGGTCGCAACCTATCTTATACAGAACAACATCTGGTGGATCGAGTATGCTGGCCTGTCTGGCCTACGCATCGACACCTACGGCTATTCCGACGGCGCCTTCCTGACCGAATACACCAGGCGTTTGATGGCGGAATACCCGCATCTGAACATGGTGGGCGAAGAGTGGCACAAGTCACCGGCCGTGGTGTCGCACTGGCAGAAGGGCAAAGTCAATTTCGACGGCTATCGCAGCTCGCTTCCCAGCCTGATGGATTTTCCGATGACGGAGGCGATGCGCAGCGCATTGGCCGACACCACACCCGGCGCGGGTTTCAGCGACGTCTACGAAACGCTATCCCTCGACTACCTGTACCCGGATCCGGGCAATCTGGTTCTGTTTGAGGGCAACCATGACGTGGCACGCCTGTTCAGCGTGGTGGGCGAAGACCTGAACCTGTACAAGATGGATATCGTCTTTGTCATGACCATGCCGCGCATCCCGCAGTTTTATTATGGGACCGAGATCTTGATGACCAGCGAAACCAAGGAACGCAATGACGCCTCATACCGGCGCGACTTCCCGGGCGGCTGGACTGGTGACACTGTCAACGCATTTAGCGGGGCAGGACTCACGCCTCAGCAACGCGAGGCACAGGCATTCGTCCGAAAACTGGTCAACTGGCGTAAAGGCCAGAGCGTGATCCATCACGGGAAGATGATGCACTTCGGCGCAGAAGATGGCACCTATGTCTATTTCCGCTACGACGGCCACAAGAAAGTCATGGTCGCCTTTAACAAGAACCCCACATCAGCAGTGCTGCCTGTGGCGCGTTTTGGCGAAATGCTGTCCGGCGTGTCTTCAGGGCGCGATGTGATCAGCGAGCAGACCTTCAAGCTGGACACCGCCCTGACCCTGCCCGCGCGCTCGGTCGTCATCCTGGAGCTCTGATGCAGCGCACCGCCTTTGCCATCGCGGCGATGTTGGCACTGCCTGCTGCCTGGTGTGCGACCATTCCCGCCATCGATCCCTTCTTCAAGGCGATGGCCATCGAGGCCGCGCCTGGCCAGCAGGCGCAGTTTGTCGCAGGCGACAACATCGCCGGCTACTACGAGGGCTATACCCACAGTTACGGACGTGGTGCCGGCTACGTCATCAAAAATGACACCGTCTTCCATGGATACATGAGCTACGCCGCCGGTGTGCAGAATGACCGCACGCAGGCGCATGAGCAAGTCCTCCCTTATGGCCACCAGGTCCGCTATGCCAATGGCGCCACTGAGGAAATGGCGCTGCTATCGAAGAAACAGGCTATCGCGATTCGGGTTGCGAACCCAAACTCGGCGCGTCTTGCGGTGCGCCTGATGCTGGTACCGGGAGCGATGACACGCAGCGGCAATGTCGTCACAATCGCGCCAGCACAAGGCAGCGCCCACTACACAGCCATCACAGCGGATCGGGCCTTCACGCTGGACGACAGCTTGCACGTGACCAGCGATGCTTCGATACGGGCGATGACGCTGATTGTCGCATTCGCAGACAGCGCGGACGACGCCAGGCTGCAGGCGCAGGCGCTCATTGCAGGCGATGCCATCGCCGCGGAACGCAAGGCCATGCACGCAAAGCTGACCACCAGCTATCTGTCGACCAGCAACGCCGAGTACAACAAGGCGCTCAACTGGGCCAAGGCAGCGAGCAATATGTTCGTCGTCGAGGAGTTCGGGACCGGCATCTGGGCCGGCCTGCCCTGGTTTCGCGACAACTGGGGGCGCGACACCTTCATCGCCCTCCCCGGCACCTTGCTGGTATCTGGCCAGTTCGACCAGGCGCGCGCCGTGCTGTCCAACTTCGCGCGCTACCAAAACTTGAAGTCGCCGCGTGACAGGGAATTTGGACGCATCCCGAACCGCATCGCGGCCGGCGACAGCATCATCTACAACACGGTCGATGGCACGCCCTGGATGCTGCGCGAGGCGCTGGAATATATACGGTACACGGGCGACAAGGAGTTTGCACAGCAGATGTACAAACTCGCCGTGCCATATTTCGAAGGGGCGATTGCCAACTATATGGATAGCGACGCCTTGTTGGCCCACGACTCCGCCGATACCTGGATGGATGCCCGGATCGAAGGGAAACAACCCTGGTCCGCACGCGGCCCACGCGCGGTTGAAATCCAGGCGCTGTGGTACACAGCCCTGCAAACAGGCGCCTACTTGGCAGAGCAGGCCGGTGACCATGCACGTGCCCGTGAATGGGCTGCGCTGGCCGTGCGTGCGCAACGCAGTTTCCTCAAGCTCTATTGGGATGGCGCCGTCATGGCAGACCGTCTGCGTGAGGATGGGAGCCGTGATGTGAAGGTCCGGCCGAATCAATTGATGCTGGTCTCGGTGCCATTTGACGACTTCGTGCCGCAGCCAGTCCAGGCGCGCGTGCTGCGCAACGCGGTGTCAACGCTGCTCTACCCCTATGGCATCGCCTCGCTCAGCCAGGATGATCCGTATTTTCACCCACGCCACGAGAACCCGGACTTTCACCACAAGGATGCAGCCTACCACCAGGGCACCATCTGGGGCTGGAATGCAGGCTACACCGTCACCGCGCTGAACAAGTTTGGCTACCAGGACCTGGCGTGGCCACTGGCGCAGAACCTGGGCGACCAGATCCTTCACCTGGGCACGCTGGGGAACATGAGCGAACTGCTCGACGCGCTGCCCCACGAAGGCGGCAAGCTCAAACCATCGGGCACCTACGCGCAATCGTGGAGCGTGGCGGAATATGCGCGCAACGCCTACCAGGATTTTGTCGGCTTCAAGCCGAACCTGCTGGACAATCAGCTGACCTTCAGTCCAGCGATTCCGGCAGCCTGGTCGCACTTCGAGGCGCGCCTGCCGTTTGGCACAGGCGAACAAATCGAGGTCGATTTCAATCGCAGCACACGGGCGCAGCGCTGGCGCCTGCGGATCGAGGGCAGGCAGTCACGCGAGGTGTCATTCAGCTTTCTGAATGCCGACAAAAGCCGCAGTCGCACATCGTTCCTTCTCGCTCCTGGCAAGGCCGTCGTGTTACAGCTAGCCGCCGGCAAAGCCCGCGTGGATGGGCGCGACATCGCCACATCCATTGAGCAGGCCTCGTTCGCTGACGCGATCGGACCACTACGCTTTGTGGTCCCGCGCGCCTACAACAGCGCCGACTTTCCCATGCTGCGCGCCAAAGATGTCCTGAAAGGCATCGTGGAACGGAACGAATACCGATGATGAAGAAAACGTCTTTCCTCCTTTTCGCTGCGCTGCTGTGCGGTAGCGCTGGTGCGGTCGATCAAAGCCTCTTCATTCGTGGCGGCTTCAATGGCTGGGGCACCGACAACGCCTTGGTTCGCACGGGTGAGGGCATCTACGAAGCGCGCATTCTGCTCAGCCCGGGAAACCACCCGTTCAAAGTCGGCAACGGCGACTGGAGCGCGGAGTGGGTGATCAACCCCTCCGCCAATGTCGCTGTCGTTCCTGGAAATGCTTACCCAATGGACCCGCACCCAGGGCCGGAAGACTATCTGTTCGTCAAACAGACTGCCAGCTATGTCTTCACGCTCGATACCAGGGACAGCAAGACGCCCGTGCTACGGGTACAGCGCATCGATGCACCGCCCGTACCCAGCGTCGACCCACATCAAGGCCGTGCCGGAACGACTACCCTGCAATTTGCGACCTTTGACGGCAAGCGCGAGTCCGCACACTTTTCATCGCCTGACCCGACTGCGGCCTTGCGCCACTACGTCCAATCCACCACCATGCAGCTGCGCGACCCCGGGCCGCAATTCGTCACCTACCAGGAATCGGCGACACTGCCCACTGTCCGCAGCGGCAATCTGGCATTCGACGCGCTGTTCGCGTTGGCGGGCGCCGAGATGCAGCAGGACGCGGTTGCGCATATCCGGGACGGCAACTACAACGGCGGCGCGCCGATTGCCTGCGACTGTTTTGAAACCGGCGAGAAGTGGCACTATGTCTGGACCCGTGACCTGTCCTACGCTGCCGACCTGGGGCTGGCCATGCTCGATCCTCAGCGCGTGCGCAATTCACTCGACTTCAAGCTCTCGCCATGGCGCGAAGGCGTACCGCGCGCAAGCGAAGTCGCAGGCAGCGCCGATGGGCTGCAAATCATCCAGGACACGGGCAGCGGTGGCAGTTGGCCGGTTAGCACCGACCGCGTATCCTGGGCTTTCGGCGCCGAGCAGGTGCTGCGCAGCCTGTCGCCACAGGAGCGGGCAGCCTTTGCACCGCGTGCCCTCAAGGCCCTGATCAATACCGTGGAAAACGACCGCCTTGCCGCCTTCGACACCACCTCAGGCCTGTACAGCGGCGAACAATCCTTCCTCGATTGGCGTGACCAAAGCTACGCCTCGTGGATCGTCAATGACCTCGCTTCCATGGCCACCGCCAAGGCCCTGTCGACCAATGTCGCCCACTACAAGGCCTTGAGCCTGACCGCCAGTCTGGCGCGCGAACAGGGCAAGACCGCCCTCGCCGTGCGCTACGCCGACTGGGCGCGCAAGCTGAAGGTGGCGATCAATACGCGATTGTGGTTGCCGGATGCCGGCATGTACAGCAGCTTAAGCGCCGCCCATTTTGATGGTGCGCCATTGCACAAATTCGACTGGCTGGGGCAAAGCCTGGCCATCATCACTGGCGTCGCCAGCGCCGAGCAAGCCAGGCAAATCCTGGCGCACTACCCGCACGGCCCCATGGGCGCTCCCGTCATTTTTCCGCAGCAGCGAGGAATGCCGGTGTACCACAACCGTGCGATCTGGCCCTTCGTAACCGCCTACGGTCTACGTGCCGCAGCCATGAGCGGGAACACCAGCGTAGCCGATGCCGCATACGCCACCTTGACCCGCGCGGCTGCCTTGAACCTGTCGAACATGGAAAATCTGGAATGGCTGTCAGGCCAGCCCTTGCTGCTCGACGAAAACAACCCATCCCTGATTGGCCCGGTCATCAATTCGCGGCGCCAGTTGTGGTCAGTTGGTGCCTACCTTGGCATGGTGATACGGCAGGTCTTCGGCGTGTCCACCACCAACGATGGCATTGCGCTGCATCCCTTCGTGACGGCCAAACTGCGGCGCGAGACATTTGACGGCAACGACCTGGTCACGCTCAATGGTCTACTGCTTCAAGGAAGGCAGGTTTCGGTCAGGCTGCACCTGCCAAAGCCCGAGCAGGGTGATGGCTACTACAGCGTGGCGTCGGTCATGCTGGACGCTAAGCGCAGCGCCAGCGCGATCGCATGGGACATGATCAAGGATGGCAGTGTCATCGACATTCAACTGGGCGCTTTACGCAAGGGCCAACAGCAGATCACCACTGTCAGTGCCGATCCTTACAACGAAGCCGCCAATGTCTTCGCGCCACATGATGCCGTCATTGTTGGCGCAGTTCGCGACGCCGCTGGCAACACACGGATCAGCGCAGCGCGGCCGACCGACGCCTCGCGTATTAATATTTACAAGGACGGTGACCAGATCGCAAGCGACGCCTGGGCTGAGAACTGGATCGACCACGGCGCCCCCGGATGCTATGCCATCGAGGCGATGGATGACGCCTCCGGCAATCGCAGCCACCACAGCGCACCGGTGTGCACCACAGCTGCCGTCACGATTGCAGTCACGGACAGCCGGGTGGCATCGAATGTCGCGCCAAGCGGCCCAGGCGAGCGCTTCGCGGAACCGCGTCTGAAGGATTGGGGCAAACCTGGCGACACCTTCGTTGTGAGCGCCGTGAACATTGCCGATGCGGGCAGTTACGCCATTCAGCTGCGGTACCATAACAGCGCCAATCAAATTAATCTTGGCATCAGCGGCGGCGTCAAATGGCTAGCCGTTCGTGACAGTGCCGGGCGGCTGGTCGCGCAGGGCGTGGTGCAACTTCCACACGCGCGGGTTGAAAAGGCCGACACGCCACTGGTATATTCAACGCCGTTGACGGCCCATCTGCCTGCAGGTACATACACCTTGTCGCTCACTGATTTTTACAATATGAGCTACCTGCAGGCCAATAGTAGTTTCAGCGCTGCCGGCGGCACCACCGGCCCATCGAATATGATAGACCTCTACGGCGTGCGGCTCATGCGCCTCAAATGATTGGACTTGGAATGCGATTGATTTTTTTAGCCGCCAGTGCGGCCATGATAATAGGCGCAGCAGGCGCGCAAGCCACCACCGTGCGTATTCATTACGATGCTGGCAAGGACACCATCAATGTACGCGGGGACAAGGGTCCTCTGTCGTGGGACAAGGGCGCAGCAGCCACGCTCGCTGCCGACAAGGTCTGGACCTACAGCTGGCCCGACAGCCTGGGCGACGTGCAGATGAAACCGACGCTGGGCGCCGACAAGGTATCCAGCGGTGGCGTCTACAAACTTGCCGCAGGCAGCACAGCGGACATCTATCCGTTTTTTGGTGCGCCCTTTGGCAAACTGACCATCATTCCCGATTTCGCCTCGCCGCAATTGAACAACAGCCGCAAGCTGCGCATCTACCTGCCTGCCAGCTACGAGGAAAACAAGGCCAAGCGCTATCCGGTACTGTACATGCACGACGGCCAAAATTTGTTTGACGCGAAGACCGCCGCCTATGGCGTGGAATGGGGTATCGACGAAACCGTCAACCGCCTGGTGGCCACGGGCGTGATGGACGAAATCATCGTGGTCGGAATCGACAATACGCCGGACCGCATCCCCGAATACACGCCATGCTGCGACCCCAAACATGGCGGCGGCAAACTGCCCTCCTACCAGGCCTTCATCGTCGATACGGTCAAGCCCTACGTGGACTCACACCTGCGCACCCTGCCTGGCAAGGAGAATACGGCCATCATGGGTTCTTCACTGGGGGGCATTGCGTCGTTCGTGATCGCGACCCACAAGTCTGACGTGTTCTCCAAGGCGGGCGGCATATCGAGCTCGTTCTGGTGGAATAACAAGATGTTGGTGACCCACCTGCCGGCCAAGGTGCCCGTCAAGTTCTATCTGGACGCTGGCACCCAGGACGATGGACTGGAAGAGACCACGCTGATGCGCGACGTCATGCTCGCCAATGGCTATCGGGCCGGCGTCGATCTGATGTTTTATGCGGCCCAGGGCGGCATCCACAACGAAAAATCGTGGGCCGCGCGGGTCGACAAACCGCTGACCTGGTTCTTCCCCTGGGGGAGCACCAGGCAGGAATAAGACTTAGAACTCCTCCCATTCTTCCTGGGACGCCGCCACAGGCTTGACGGCGGCAATGCGCGGGGCGGCAGCGACCGCACGCGCAGCCGGACGCGGTGCAGGAGCGCGTGGGGCTGGCGCCTGGCGTACCTGGTTCTCGTGAATCTTGAATACGCTGACCGCCTGGGCCAGACTCACGGCTTGCTGCTGCATCGCTTCGGCTGCTGCCGCGGCCTGCTCAACCAGGGCGGCATTTTGCTGGGTCACAGTGTCCATCTGCGACACCGCCACGTTGATCTGGTCGATGCCGGCATTTTGTTCGCCGCTGGCCACCGCGATTTCGGTGATGATGGCGGTCACGCGCTGCACGCTGCTGACCACTTCATTCATCGTGGTACCAGCCTGGCCCACCAGCCGGCTGCCCGTCTCCACCTTGTCCACCGAGTCACCGATCAAGCCCTTGATTTCCTTGGCCGCCGCCGCCGAACGCTGCGCCAGGTTGCGCACTTCGGATGCCACGACCGCAAAGCCGCGACCCTGCTCACCAGCCCGCGCCGCTTCCACCGCTGCGTTCAAGGCCAGGATATTGGTCTGGAAGGCGATGCCGTCGATGACACCAATGATGTCGACAATCTTCTTGGACGATTCGTTGATCGAACCCATGGTGTTGATTACCTGGGACACTGCCTCGCCGCCGCGCACCGCGACATTCGATGCGTCGCCAGCGAGTTTACTGGCCTGGCCAGCGTTTTCACCGTTGCGCTTGACGGTCGACGTCAGTTCCTCCATCGAGGCAGCGGTTTCTTCCAGCGAGCTGGCCTGCTCCTCGGTGCGCGCCGACAGGTCCTGATTGCCGTCGGCGATTTCGCGCGAGGCCAGCGCAATCGCATCGGTACCGGCCCTGACCTTGCCAACGATATCGGCGAGATTGTCGTGCATGTCTTTCAAGGACGTGAGCAGCATGCCAATTTCGTCGGTTCCGCTAACCTGGATGTGGGTGGACAGGTCGCCGCTGGCCACGGTGCGCGCAATATCGACCGCTTCGTTCAGCGGCGTCGTGATGCTACGAACGAGCCACACCATGATGGCGGCACCGACCACAATCGTCACCAGCAAGATGGTCGCCAGACTGATGGTCGTGGTGCGCTCCGTGTCCTGGCGCTGCTTGTTCATCGCGGCCATCAAGGCCGTCGACTGCACTGATATGAAGTCAACGATTTCGTCAATCTTCTTGGTGGGCGGCCGGTCCATGCCTTTGACCAGACCGTCGACCACCTTGTAGCTTTCGGGATTGGCGCTATCGAACTTTTCCAACGCCGCGAGATAGTTTTTGCCCAGTTCATCGAGCGAGGTGACCGCCTCGCCGACCAAGGGCGTACTCAAGCCCAGCTTGCCCAACACAGTGTTCACCTTCAGCAGTTCGGCACGGGTCTTGTCGCCGCTTTTCTTGAAGGCGGCCGTGTATTTTTCCAGCTGGGCCGGATCGCTGCCGCGCACCAGGATGTTTTTCCATTCCTGCACCTGGATCTTGAATTCGACTTGCGCACTGCGCGCTGTGTCGACAGCTTCTGTCAAAGCAGCCGATTTTTGCAGCGCCTCGGCGCTGGTCGCGCCGGTACTGTTGACTGCTCTCCAGCCGCCCAGTCCTACCACCAATAGTGCCGTTAGGAAAAAGGCGCCAAGCACGGCCAGGCGCGCCGCGATCTTCAGGTTGTTCAAAGACATTTCGCGTTACTCCCGTGAGAAAAACACTTAATTTGGCAAAGGAAAAACCATCAACTCATGATGCGCGTAAAGGCTCAAAAAACCAATATGCTGAAAGAATAAATTCTTATTTCGCAACACTACTTAACGACTTGCACACAAATCAATGCTGTACAGGCGGGTCCCAAGATCGTTCGGGTTCAGGTACACGATTTTTTCAAAATGCATACCCACCTTTTCCAGCAAACCGTTCGATGCCAGGTTAGATGGCGAGGTGATCGCGACCAGACGCTGCATCTTGAGCGCCGTGCGCGCGTGCTCCACCACGGCAGCTGCCGCTTCGTAGCCGTAGCCTTTGCCAAAATGGCGAGGCAGGTAAGCGTAGCCCAGGTCCACATGCTCGAGCGTGTCACGTTTGATCAAGCCACACATGCCGATCGCTTCGCCCGTCGCCTTCAAGGCGACCAGGTAGATCGAGTGGCCCAGGGCTGCCTGCATGGCGAGCGGGCCGCTGGCGATCGCGTCGCGCGCCGCGTCCACGGTGCGTATGCCGCGGTCACCAATGTGCGCAATGAAGTCGGGGGTGTTCAATAGCTCAAGATAAAACGGCGCGTCGGTGATCTCGATGGTGCGCAGCGCCAGGCGCGCGGTTTCCAGTATCTGCATGGTCTAGAGTCGAAAGCTGGTGCGGGGCGGACGGCCTGGCAGGTTCAGGGTGGCATGAGCGGCTGGCGCTTCGCTCACCACCTCGCCGCGTCGCATCACCATGCGCCGCGCCGCGCGCAGGCGGATCGCTTCCACGGGGCTGCCTGCGTCCAGCAGGACAAGGTCCGCATGACAGCCTGGCGTCAGGCCGTAGCCGTCCAGGCCCAGGATGCGCGCCGGTGTCTCTGTCACTGCCAGAAAACACTGATGCATCGCCTCCTGGCCTGTCATCTGGGCCACGTGTAGTCCCATGTGGGCCACTTCCAGCATGTCGCCCGAGCCCAGGCTATACCAGGGGTCCATCACGCAATCGTGGCCAAATGCCACATCGACGCCGGCAGCCATCAATTCCGGCACGCGCGTCATGCCGCGCCGCTTGGGATAGGTGTCGTGGCGACCTTGCAGGGTAATGTTAATCAAGGGGTTGGCGATGGCGGCCACGCCGGCTTCGCGTATCAGCGGCAGCAGCTTGCTGACATAGTAATTGTCCATCGAGTGCATGGACGTCAGGTGCGAGCCTGCCACCCTACCCTGCAGGCCCAGGCGCTGGGTTTCGAATGCCAGCGTTTCGATGTGGCGCGACAGGGGGTCGTCCGATTCGTCGCAGTGCATGTCCACGCGCAGTCCCTGGTCGGCTGCAAATTCGCACAGCAGCCGGACCGAGGCCGCGCCCTCGGCCATGGTGCGTTCGAAGTGGGGAATGCCGCCCACCACATCCACGCCCATGGCGATGGCGCGCTTCAGATTATCGAAAGCGCCGGGACTACGCAGCACGCCATCCTGGGGAAAGGCGACCAGTTGCAAATCGAGATATGGCGCGACGCGGCGTTTGACTTCCAGCAGCGCTTCGACGGCGAGCAAGCGTTCGTCACAAATATCCACGTGTGAGCGGATCGCCAGCAGGCCGCGGGCAACGGCCCAGTCGCAATACTGGAGTGCGCGCTCAATCAGGGCGTCCTGGGTCAATTGCGGTTTCAGTTCCCCCCACAGCGCAATCCCTTCGAGCAGCGTGCCCGAAGCGTTCACACGCGGCAGGCCGTAACTGAGGGTGGCATCCATGTGGAAGTGGGCGTCGACGAAGGGCGGGCTGACCAGATCGCCGCCGGCGTCGATTTCGCGCGCGCCCTGCACGGCCAATTGTGGTCCTACTGCCGCGATCCGGCCCCCGACGATGGCAATGTCGATATGGCGCCGACCATCCGGCAAACTGGCATTGCGTATTACTGTCTGCATACGGCTCCTTGGATGCATAGGCACGCCCTGATTGTAGTGGCTAGCACCGGTCGCCGTCCAAGCAAATGTGAGGCCTCAATAATGCGTGCTGCAATGCAAGAATTGTTGGAATATTCTGACAAGAAAATACTTTTCAAGCCAGACAGTTATGGATAGACTAGGGAATATTGCACCGCATCATAATCATTCTCAAGGAACCCTGATGAGCACACTTCCAGAACAGTTTTCCGCAGCGCGCAAGTCGCAGGTCGACGCGCAACTGCGTTTCTTCGAGAGTTATGCAAGCACTGCCGTTGAAAACGCAGAAAAAATCTTCGCCCTGAACTTGAGTACGACGCGCGCATCGATGGCGCAATCGTCGGCAGCGGTTCAGCAGCTATGGGCCGTGCGCGATCCGCGCGACCTGTTGGCCTTTACTTCACGCACCCAGGAAAATTTCGACAACATGCTGGCGTACGGACGCCAGTTGTTTGACATCGCGTCGGCTTCCCAGGTTGCCTTGCTCAAGCAGACAGCGCCTGTGGTGGCCCCGCCTACGGTACCCGAGCCGGTGGTGGAGATTGCAGCGGCACTTCCAGCGCCTGTACCTGTTCCTGTTCCTGCCGCCAAACCCAAGGCAATCGCCAAGGCTGTGAAGGAAGCCTTGCCCGAGGAAGTCGCGCCTGCGCTGGCAGAACCGCAGCAGGCAGACCTGCTGGCGCCGAAGGCACGCAAGAAAAAGTAGTCGCAGCGATCAGCGCCGCAAGCGGCAAGAGCGCAAGTGCGACCACAGCCCCTACACTGTCCTTGCGAAAGCGAGGATCCATACCGCGCCAACTCAGAGATTAATGACTTCACCAAGTTGACGTGGCATGGGGCCAACGCATGCGTTGGCGCACCACCGCTTGCGGTCGTCCTCGCTTTCGCAAGGACAGTGTTGCGGCTGATTGGCGAGTGTTATGGAGGTTCCCGGCACATAGCGTGTCCCCTCTCTGCGCCGACCTGCCAAAAGTAGTAAATTAACGGGCTGCGGCCCGTTAATCGTTTCTGGCCGCCTCTCCAGGGACATGAATGAGTTTATCCAGGCTGGTCGGAAATTTCGTACGGCGCCATTGGCCCTCCTATATCGCCTCCGGCGCCATGCTGTTTGGCGTGGCCGCCTTCACCGTTCTCATTCCCCGCAAAATTGGCGCCATGATCGATGGTCTGGCCGCCCACCAGTTGGGACAACATGCACTGCTGATCGACATCGCACAACTGATCGGCATGGGCCTGGCCATCTATGCGCTGCGCGTCGGTTGGCGCCTGCGCCTGTTTGCCGCCGCCTACCAGCTTGGGGTCGAGCTGCGCACTCGCTTCTATGCGCGCCTGTCAGCACAGGGGCCGGCCTTCTACCAGCAGCAGCGCACTGGCGACCTGATGGCCCTGGCCACCAACGACATCGACGCCATCGAAATGGCCGCTGGTGAAGCGATGCTCGCCGGCTTTGACGGCACGCTGACGCTGGTGATGGTCCTGGGGATCATGATGCTGGGCGTGGACTGGCGCCTGGCCAGCATCGCGCTCCTGCCTTTCCCCTTGATGGCGCTCGCGTTCTGGCGTATCTCGCGCCATATCCACGTGGCTGCGGGCGATTCGCTCAAGTGTTTTTCTGCCCTTAACGACCATGTCCAGGAAGCCCTGACCGGCGTTCGCACACTGCGCGCCCTGGGCCTGGAGCAGCGCAGTGCCAGCCAGTTCAGTGAGCTGGCAGCCGCCGCCGCCAACGCCAGCCTGCGCGCACAAAAATGGGAAGCAGCTTACGAGCCGGCCGTTGGCTGGACCCTGACGGCCGCCAGCGCGCTCACCCTTGGCCTGGGCGGCTATCTGGTATGGCATGGCCAATTGACCATCGGCGCGCTGACCAGCTTCACCATGTACCTGGGCCAGCTGATCTGGCCCATGTTCGCGGCGGGCTGGGTCCTGTCGCTGATCGAACGGGGACGCGCCGCGCTCAAACGCCTGCAACCGCTGCTGGACGCGCCATTGACGGTGGATGATCATGGCACCCTCGCTACCCTGCCGTCCGGGCCGCTGGTGATGGACGACGTCAGTTACCACTACCCGCAGCAGACCAAGGCTGCACTGTCGAACATCACGCTGGCGCTACAACCTGGCCAGACACTGGGACTGGTCGGCCCGACAGGCGCCGGCAAATCGACCCTGCTCAAGGTGCTGCTGCGCCAGGTCACGCCGCAACAAGGACAGGTGCGCTGGGGCGGTGCGCTGCTGGCCGACTACACCCTGGCTACCCTGCGCAGGGCACTGAGCTGGGTGCCGCAGGAATCGTTTCTGTTCTCCGCCACGATTGCCGACAACATCGCCCTCGCCCATCCCGGCGCCACCCGCGCCCAGGTGGAGCACGCGGCCGACATGGCGGCCATCCACGAGGACATCCTGCGCTTTCCAGCCGCTTACGAAACGCACGTCGGCGAGCGCGGCATCACCTTGTCCGGTGGCCAGCGCCAACGCGTGGCTATCGCACGTTCGCTGCTGGCCGACAGCACCCTGCTGTTGTTGGACGACGCCCTCTCTGCCGTGGACACCGGCACCGAAACCCGCATCCTCAACCACCTGGAGGAAATGCGGCGCCTGCATCTGCAACGCAGCGCCATCATCGCCAGTCACCGCCTCTCGGCAGTGGTCAACGCTGATCTGATCGTAGTGCTCAAGGACGGTCGCATTACCGAATCGGGCACGCACGACACCCTGCTCGCACGCGACGGCTGGTATGCCAGCCAGTGGCGCTATCAACAACTGGAAGCGAGCCTCGATGCACTCTGATACCTCCCCCAAAGCGATGCGCGCCCAGGCAGTGCAGGCGCTAGGCCTGCTGCGCCGTGCGGCCCATCCGGACCGACGCCATCTGGCCTGGGCGATTTTCTGGCTGATCCTGGCTGCCGGACTCGAAGTGATAGGTCCCATCATGGGCAAGGCTCTGATTGACGAGCATTTCCTGCCGCGCCACCTGGACTGGCCCCGCATGGCCACCTTGTTGGGCGCCATGCTGGTTAGCGGCTGGCTGGCCTCGGGACTGCGTTATCTGCAACTGGTGCGCCTGTCAGGCCTGGCCATGCGTTCCGTGCAGCGCCTGCGCGAATGGGTGTTCGGCCATGTAATGCGCCTGCCGATGGCTTTTTTTGATCGCGCTGTGACTGGCCAGTTGATCAGCCGCGTCACCAATGACACGGAAGCGGTCAAGACGCTCTACATTCAGGTCTTGTTTGCCATTCTTGACAGCTTCATCGTCCTGGTCGGCACCATGGTTGCCATGGCCTGGCTGGACTGGCGCTTGATGTTAATTGTGTTGGCGCTGGTGCCGGCCGTCGTGGCCATCGTGTTCCTGTACCAGCGCCTGTCAGCGCCAGCGGTGACCCGCACCCGTGCGCTGCGCAGTGAAATCAATGGCCAGATCGCCGAATCGATCGGCGGCATGAGCGTACTTCAGGCGAACAATGCAGAAAAGCGTTTCGGAGAACGCTTCGGCGTCACCAACCACGGCCACTACAAGGCACGTCTGGCCGAATTGCGCGCCAACGCGTTCTTGCTGCGCCCCGCCCTCGACTTCCTGAACGTGCTGCTGCTGGCCATTGTGATCTTCAGTTTCGGCCAGCGTGAAATGAACGCCATCGAAGTGGGCGTGCTGTATGCCTTCATCAGCTACATCGCGCGCGTGGTCGAACCGCTGATCCAGATCACCATGCAGTTTAGCGGCCTGCAGCAAGCCGTGGTGGCCACCGCGCGCGTGGCCACTTTGCTGGACGAGGCAAGCGCGCCCGAACATGCGACGGGCCGAACACAAGCTGGGGTGCAGGCCCGCAGCGACGCGCCGGCTGTCAGCATCCGCAAACTTAGCTTCGGCTACAACCCAGGCCAGGACGTACTGCACGAACTGTCACTGGACATCCCACAAGGCGCATTTTTCGGTATTGTCGGCCACACCGGCAGTGGCAAGTCAACGCTGCTTTCGCTCCTGCTGCGCTACTACCCTTCGCAGGAAGGCTGCATTGACATCAACGGCCAGCCCCTGGCGTCCATCGACAACGAGCACTTTCGCAGCACGGTGGGCTTGGTGCCGCAGGATCCCTTCCTGCTGGCGGCATCTGCGCGTGAAAATATCGACATGGGACGCGGCCTGACGCAGGCGGCGATCGAAACGGCGGCGCGTGCAGCGCATGCCCACGACTTCATCATGGCACTGGAAGACGGCTACGACAGCACCTTGGGCGAAGGCGGTTCGCGCCTGTCCACGGGGCAGAAGCAGCTCATTGCCATCGCCCGTGCCCTGGCCGGTTCACCGCGCATCCTGCTGCTCGATGAAGCCACCTCGCACATTGACAGCGCCACCGAACAGATCGTGCAGGAAGCACTCAATGAGCTGCGAGGCCGCGTCACCATCATCGCCATTGCACACCGCCTCTCGACCATCCGCGAGGCTGACCGCATCATCGTCCTCAATCATGGCCGCATTGCCGAAGCCGGCGCGCATGAGGACCTGATGCAGATCGATGGCGGGCTGTATCAGCGCCTGTATCTGTTGCAGCAACTCGCTGCCTGATCTAGGCTTCGCGCCGGTTCCATGCATAGCCGGCGGCGAGTGCCACAGCGCCGGCCACCAGCCAGGCGCTCAGGGACTGCACATTGGCTGAGTTGCTAAAGCCGACGGCGTCGAAGTAGGCCAATTTGCCCGCGTTGATCTCGACATATTCCCAGAACAGGAACAGTGCCATGAACAGACGCGCCGTGCCGCTGCAGCGACCAAACATGGTCGCCAGCGCCGACATGCTTGCAACGCCAGCGACCAATACCAGTGCTCGAAACGGTTGATCCACGCTCCAACGCAGGGCCACAACACCGGTAAAGAACAGACCCAATGCCAGCGCTGCGGCGTACTGGCGCAGGTAGCGATTGACGATGCCACCGTGGACGGCGCCCGTCATGTCCGTGGTACCGGCTGCGCGGTCGCGGGTGCTGATATCACTGATCAAGATACCCCAGAATGCGAGCGCGCTCAGCATGATGGGCGCCAGCGCGGCGCGTGGCGCGACCAGCGCGGTCACACTGGCCACAATCAGGGTGAGCAATGCGGTCGGATTGATGGCCAGGGTCAGCGCCACATCGCCCATGACCTGCCCCGGCATGCCCGGCGTGCGCGCGGCAAGTCTGAACAAGGGCGCAACGAGCCTGGCGACAGGACTGAGTTGCTGATTGAGCCAGGCCAGGGGCGAGCGCCGCTTGCTGGCCGTCGATACCTTGACCTTGTCAGGGGAAAAACGGTGAAACACGCCAATGGCCAGCAGCAGCGGCAGCAATCCGATCAGGCAGGCGACGCCGCGCATGGCGATCAGTTTGGCGCCCCACAGCGCATTGGTCATGGTCACCGGCGCCACGTTGGCTTTGAAGTCGCCTCCGCCGAGCGCGACATGGTTGGTGTTGACCGCTTTTGTCACGATCAGCATTGCTGCGCCCATGCCGTTGAAGTCGATTGCTGCGACCGCGGGCACCTGGCCAATGGCAGTCGCGTCGGTCATCGGCATGACGACCGCCAACTGCGCGACCCACACAAAGAAAAACAGCACATCGCCGGCTTTGCCCATCAACAGCGCCCAGTTGTCAAACAAGGTCGCACAGCTGACGGTGAAGACGATCATCGGCAGCAGCAGCAAGGTGAAGCTTTGCAAGTACACCAGCGGCTCAATGGGACCGTCGCCGCGAACAAGCTGCAGCACCATGATCGTGAGCATAAACGCCAGCACCAGCGCGCCCAGATAGACCACGCCACCGAGCCAGCGACTGACCACGAACAAGGCGTTGCCGACCGGGGTGGACGCAATGACGCTGCCAGTGCCGCTACGCACGTCCTCGGCGATCCGCCCGCGCACCAGATAGAAGCCACCCAGGCCAAACAGCATGGCACCCAGTGTGGCGCTGCCAACGGCCAGCGCGGAACTGGTGTAGAGCACGCGCGCATCGCCCACCACGATCAGGGCGCTGCCGCCGGCGGGATCGACAATCATCAACCAGCTGATGGCAACGACAGCGAGCAAAGTCACCAAGGTGGCGGTACGGCGCATGCGCAAGCGCACTTCATTGAGCACCAGCGCCTTGATAACGGCGATCATGCTGCCTCCCGCACCGCATAGCGCTGGGCCATCAGGGCTTCTTCCAGGCTAGGCTCCACATTCTGCGCACCCACGCATGGCGAGTGCGGATGGGCGATGCGCAAGGCCATGCGTTCACCCTGACGCTGCGCCTGCAGCACATGTACGCTGGTGCGCAAGCTGTCATAGGCGCTGGCATCGACACTGGCGGCCCAGACACTGCCGCGCGCTTTGTCCAGCATGGCGTCCGGCGTTTCGCAGGCGATCAGGCGGCCGGACTTCATGATGGCCAGTTGGCTGGCGATGGTTTCCACGTCGGAGACGATGTGGGTAGAAATGATGACCAGTTTGTTGAAGCCCAGCTCGGCGAGCAGATTGCGAAAGCGCAGCCGCTCTTCCGGATCGAGGCCGGCCGTCGGTTCATCGACCACCAGAATATCGGGATCGTTGAGCAGGGCCTGGGCGATGCCGAGCCGGCGCCGCATGCCACCGGAGAACGAGGCTGCGGGACGCTTGGCCTGGTCGTGCAAATTGACCAGTTCGAGCAAATGGCGGATGCGGGCCGGGTCGCGCACACCCTTTAAGGCTGCAAAATACTGCATGAATTCGAGCGCCGTCAGATTCGGATACACACCAAAATCCTGGGGCAGGAAACCGAGCCGATGGCGAATCTCGTTGGGCTTGCGCACGATGTCGCTGCCGTCAAACAGGATCTGGCCGCTGGTGGGCCGGGTCAGCGTGGCGATCATTTGCATGAGCGTGGTTTTGCCAGCGCCGTTGTGGCCAATCAAACCAACCACGCCGCTGCCTAGCGTTAGCGAAACGTCATCGACGGCCTTGACGTCCTTGCCAAATTGTTTCACGACGTTGCGAATCTCAAGCATGATGGTTCCTGATCGGTGACGGTGGGGATGAACGCACTGTACGGCAGAGCGCGGTGTTCATGCCGGCAAATGGGATGAAATGCACGTTGGGCAGCATAGAACGTCAATATCCCGTCGCATTAGACCAAAAGTTCAATAACAAACAAACATGAAAGCGCGCCCACAAGCCCTGCATCTGTGCAATTACGGAGAAAATTTGGCTGCCAAGGGGTCTTTCCAACCTGCAACAAGAATATAATTAGCAGCGGCTTTCCCGCTTGGGAAGCCGGCGCTCTATTGAAGAAGGAACGTGATGTCGGCAGGACAACCGGACACCAAGCGCAGCCGCATGGGCCGCGTATTGCTGGCATTGCTATGCCTGGCGTCCGCGCTTGCCTGTGCCCAGGAGCCCACGCTCGACGCGCGCCTGCTGGAGATCCGCGAGACCGGCCGCTTCGTGCCTGCCAAGGCGCTTGAATCGCTGCTCAAGATTGAAAAGGAAGCGCGCGCCTCGCGCATCCACACCAAGGGAAGTTTTCTCGAGTTGCTCAGCGCCGCCAAACGCGGCACGGGCGACACGACGGCCGCCCTGAAGCTGGCCGAAGAGTTGATCGCGCTCGGTAACGCCAGCCATGACAACGCCTTGATCGCCAGTGGTTTGCTATCGAAGGCTTACGCGACCTTTGATAACAACGAACTGCTTAACTCGCACAAGCTGGCCTGGGAAGCGGAGAAGGCTGCCAACGCAACGAACGATTTGCCGTTGCGGGTACGCGCCACCATTTCGTCGGGCCAGTCGTTTGCGGAGGACGGCAATTTTCCGGCAGCGCTGGACAAGATGCAGGCGGCCGTGGTGCTGGCACGCCGCACCGAGCAGCCCATCCCCATCGTGATGGCACTTAATTCACTCGCTGGCCTGTACCGCCAGATCAAGGAATACGACAAGGGATTTGCGACCCTGGCCGAGGCGACCGAATGGGCGGAGAAAACCAATTCGCCTGGCCGCATGTCGAGCCTGAAGGAGACTGAATACGCCTTGTCGATAGACGCGCACCAGCCGGAACGGGGTTTGCGCGCGCTACTCGCGGCGCTGGAATACGAACGCGAGATCGGTGCCGAAGGCATGATGTCAGTCACCTTCGTCAACCTGGCCGACAGCTATCTGAAGAAGCACGATTTCCCGCGCGCCCTGTCCTATTCCAACCAGGCCTACGATGTGGCCGTGAAGCTCAAGGATGAAGGCACACAGGCCACGGCCCGCATCAACGTTGGCCAGGCCCTGCTTGGCATGGGCCGGCTGGCCGAAGGCAAGCGCAGTTTTGAGGCCGGTCTGGCCTGGTACCAGAAAGCGGACGACAAGCCGGAAATGCAGGAAGTGATGATCGAGTATGGCGAGGCGCTCGAACGCGCGGGCGACCTGGCCGGCTCACTGAAAGCCTATCATCGCGAACGCGAAATTTCCAACGAACTGTTTGAAAAGCGGCGTCAGAAGGCGACCATGGAATTGCAGGCCAAGTACGAGGCCGACCGCACCCAGCGCCAGATCGAACTTCTGAGCCGCGAGAACCAGCTCAAGACCACCGAGATCGTCAACCGCCGCCTGCAGCAACGCGTGTGGTGGCTACTGGCGGTGGTGTTCGCGCTCGCTGCCGCCATCGTCGGCATCCTGTACCGAAAGGTGCGCCATGCGAACGCCCAGCTGCACGTCAAGAACCTGGAACTGAAGCAGCAAAGTTCGCGCGACCCGCTGACCGCCCTGTACAACCGGCGCCACTTCCAGGAATTCATGCGTACGCATTTGCAGACCGAAAAGCGCGGCGCGGGCACCTCTGGCGAAGAAATCGTTGGCGCGCTGTTCCTGCTGGACGTCGATCACTTCAAGCACGTCAATGACACCTATGGCCACGCGGCCGGTGACATGGTCTTGAAAATGATCGCCGACAGCCTGCGCGAGATCCTGCGCGAGACCGACATGATCGTGCGCTGGGGCGGCGAAGAATTCCTTGCCTTCCTGCCCGCGATCCCGCGCAGCGGCGTGGAAGAAATCGCCCGTCGTCTATTGACCGGCATTTCGAGCATGACGATCACGTATCAGAACATCGACATCAAGGTGGACGTGTCGATCGGCTTTGCGCCCTTCCCGCTGGTGCCGGGCGAGCACGCACTGCCTTGGGAGCGCGCAGTGAACCTGGTGGACATGGCGCTGTATCTGGCCAAGGCGCATGGACGCAATCGCGCCTATGGCGTACGCGGCTTCGCCAAGTTCGAGCAAACTTCGATGGAAGCGATCGAACAGGATCTCGAGCGCGCCTGGCGTGCCGGCTTCGTCGACCTGTCCATCGTCCTGGGCGACTGGCAGGAACCGGCCAAGGTGGACCTCAACGCCACCAAGCGCTCCCGCGCTTAGTGACAACGCCGCAACGAAGCGCGCTGGCGCGTTAATCTATTTGCCCTGCCCCGCTTCCTGAATTTTCTCGCCGGCGCGCTCAACTTTCTTGCCCACTTCAACGGTCGCCTTGTCGATGCCCTTGCTGGCGTCATCGGTCGCTTCGTTGATCTTGTCGCTGGTATCCTGGGCGGCATCGGCAAGCGTCTGGCCGACCTGCTTGGCCTTGTCAATCGGCTCGTGCAGCTTGGCGGCGACCTTTTCCCCCGCGCTATCAATCGCCGCGCCAGCCTTTTGGGCCGGACCGATAGGTTCGTCCGCCTTCTTGCAGCCGCTGGCCGCTGCGGCCAACGCCAGCATCAGCACTGCTGTACGAATGGTTGTCTTGTTCATGATGCTCTCCTGGTAGGTAGTTGCCCTCAAGCATACACCTGCCGGAAAAATTGCGGTTGACAGTTAAGCGTACACTCCCGACAATAGAACGACCGTTCGATTTTTTGGAAAGAGATCGCCATGTCCCTCCCCGCCACCACCGCATTGCGGATCTGCCCCTTTTGCGAAGCCTGTTGTGGCCTCGAACTTGACGTCGAAGCGCAGCAGGTGGTGCGCATTCGTGGCGACGCCCAGGATGTGTTTTCGCATGGCTTTCTGTGCCCCAAAGCGGTTGGTCTGAAGGACCTGCACGCGGACCCAGACCGTCTGCGTACGCCCCTGATCAAGCGTAACGGCCAGTTCGTCGCCGCCAGCTGGGACGAAGCCTACGCGGAAATCGAACGGCGCCTGCCGCCCGTGATCGCCGCGGGAGGGCCGAACGCCGTCGCTACCGTCCTGGGCAACCCCGTGGCCCACAAGATGGGCCTGTCGCTGTACTTTCCGCGCCTGGCGCGCGCACTGGGTACGCGCAATATGTTTTCCGCTTCCAGCGTGGACCAGGTGCCCAAGATGCTGTCAGTGGGCCTGATGTTTGGAACCTGGTTGTCGGTGCCGGTGCCCGACATCGAACGCGCACAATTTTTGCTGATCCTGGGAGCGAACCCCATGGTCTCGAATGGCAGCATGTGGACCGTGCCCGATTTTCGCGGCAAGGCCAAGGCGCTGCGCGCGCGCGGCGGCAAAATCGTGGTCATCGATCCGCGCCGGACCGAGACCGCCGACGTGGCCGATGCCCACCATTTCATCCGGCCAGGCGCCGATGTCTACTTCCTGCTCGGCATAGCCCACGCGCTGTTCGATGAGGGCTTGGTGGCACTGGGCCGCTTGGCCGAACATACTGCAGGCCTGGCAGAATTCGAAGCGGCTGTGCTGCCCTTCCCACCCGAGGCCATGGCGGCGCGATGCGGCATAGCCGCCAGCACCATGCGCGAACTGGCCCGCACGCTCGCAAGCACGCGCCACGCCGCCGTGTATGGCCGCATCGGCACCTGCACCCAGCAGTTTGGCACGCTGTGCTCCTGGCTCATCGATGCCATCAATGTCGTCACTGGCCACCTCGATGAAGAAGGCGGCGCCATGTTCCCCAAGCCTGCCGCCTTTGCCGCCAACACCCGTGGAGCAGCGGGCACGGGTCGTGGCGTGACCAGCGCCCGCTACCGCTCGCGCGTGTCGCAGGCCCCCGAAGTGATCGGCGAAATTCCCCTGACCTGCCTGGCCGAAGAAATCGACACCCCGGGCCCAGGTCAGATCAAGGCGCTCATTGCCATTGCAGGCAATCCGGTGCTGTCGGCGCCCAACGGCGCGCGCCTGGCGGCGGCACTCGATCAACTTGATTTCATGGTCAGCCTGGATATCTATCTCAATGAAACCTCACGCCATGCCGACGTAATCCTGCCCGGACTGTCGCCGCTCGAAGAAGCGCACTACGACGTCAGTTTCACCCAACTCTCGCACCGCAACCACGCGCGCTACAGCGCACCGGTGCTGGCACGCGCCGATAGTCAGCCCGAGGAATGGGAAAGCATGCTGCGCATTGCCGCCATCGCCAAGGGCCTGGGCGCCAAGGCTGACATTGACGCCTTGGACGACGCAGCGCTGGAAGAAGAATTGAGCAAGGCGGTCGGCCCAGCCGCCGCACAGGTCATGGCGGCCCTCAAGCCCTTGCGCGGCGCGGAGCGGATGCTTGACCTGGGCTTGCGCAGCGGTCCTTACGGCGACCAGTTCGGCGCCAAACCGGGCGGCCTGACGTTGGCAAAATTGAAGCAGTCGCCATCGGGCATCGACCTTGGCGCCCTCGAACCGAGGATACCGGAAGCGCTGCGTACCGCATCAGGCAAGATCGAACTGGCGCCAGCGCTGCTGCTGGAAGACCTGGCGCGGGTGAGCGCGGACCTGCAGGCGCCGCTGCCCGAGCTGGTCATCATCGGCCGGCGCCAGCTACGCTCGAATAACAGCTGGATGCACAATTTGCCGGTACTGGCCAAAGGGACCTTCCGCTGTACCGCGCTGGTGCACCCGCAAGATGCCAGCCGTCTTGCACTCACCCATGGAGGCAGCGCGCGCGTGAGCAACGGCGCGCGCCATATTCAGGTTCAGGTGGAGGTGTCCGACGAAATGATGCCAGGCGTGGTCAGTCTGCCGCACGGATGGGGACACGATTTACCCGGCACCCAGATGAGCGTGGCGGCCGAACGTCCAGGGGTCAATCTCAATGCCCTGCTTGATGAAAATTTGCGCGATCCCCTGTCGGGCAATGCCGTGCTCTCAGGCGTGCCGGTGACCATGGCGCCGATCTGAGTTTATTGACAGCGGTCGCCTATCCATTCGCGACCGCTGGCAAGGCAGCGCCCCTGCTCACGCTGCAAACGGTCCGCGTGCACCTTGAAGGCCGCGCATTCACGGTTACCGGCATCGACCATGGTGGTGCAGGTTTCCAGTTTGTCCGATGCCCCCTTGTAGTCGCCCGCGGCAAGCGCGCGCTCGGCCTCGTTGATCAGATTGCGTACCGATTGCGCCGTGTTGGCGCTTGGATTGGGCACACGCGCTTGTGGCTGCGGCGTCGCCTCACTCGACATCGGTGCCATCGCTGAGGGCGATGCAGGCGGCGCCGTCTGTCCGCGCTGGCTGGCGATTTTCTCCTTCATGCGACGCGTATCCTCATCCTCGTTCCACCGCCGCGTGAACTGCGTCAGGCGCGCCTGCGCCTTGGAAAAGTCTCCAGCGGCCAGCAGGTTTTCCACCGCAGCCGACGTGTCTTCCCAAGCCTTGATACGCTGTTTTTTCTTCTCGCAACCAGGCACTGCGGCGTTGATCGCTCCCTGCAAGCGCGTCAACTGCTCCTGCGTCGCCTTGGTCATGCGCAGTGCGATCAATTCCGATTGCGCGTCATTGAAACGGCAGTCGTTGGCTGCCTTGAGGGCGGTTTCAATACGCGCTTCGATCTTGTGCGGCGACGGTCGCGCATACAACCAGAACAGCCACAATGAAGCGAGCGCAATGAGCCAGTAGCGCATGCGTATCGGTTCACGCCGTGGCGGCGCGGCGGCCAGCATCGGGCGTGGAACTGGTGGCACGTCGGGCGGCGCCTTCGCCAGGACTGGTGGCACGGGCGCCGGGGCCACGGCCGCAGGTGGGGTTGCGGGCACCGGCGGTGCGGTGGGCGGCTGCACTGCCTCCCGATACTGCTCGGGCGCAGGACGGGCCACGTGGGCCGGGTTGACGACGTCATCGCGTTGGCCGGTACCGCAATACGGACAAAAGTTGACCTTGCGCGGCAGCGGCCGCGCGCAAGCTGCATGGATGCAGCGGTAGATCACTTGATCTTGCAGGTTCATGCGCACTCAGTCCGGGTCAGGTATCTCGTTGTCGGGGTCGGGAATGGCGCCGTCGAACAGCGACGCCAGATCGGCCATGCCGCCAGCGAGCTGCCATTTATCGACGCGCGGATTCCACTGCATATTCCAGACCCTGGTGCGCGCATCGACTTCACCCCGCGTAATGCGTAGCGCCAGTTCATGCAGTGCATAGGGGCCCTGCTGCACGCCATCCAGAAACACCTTGTAGCGCGGTGCTGCCGGGGCCATGGCGACAGGCGGCTGCTCGCGCGATTGGAGGGCCTGTCCAGCCAGCGCTTCACTGGCAAGAATTTCAGGCTTGATGACGCGCTTGTCGACGACCTTTTCCACTTCCCATGTGTAGGCGTCGCTGGCCGAATCAGGAACGGCATCTGTCCACCGCATCAACGCGCCGTTTGCCTGGTCAATGTCTCGGCTCGACAAATCCTCCTGCATGCTGCGCGCGCGTTTAAACCATTCATCGTACAGGCGTCGCGCGGTGATGTTGGGCAGCGAAGGGGACGGCAGTTGGGCGCCTGTTTCATCGACCTCCAGCTTCGGTTCATATACCCGGTGCTGATAGTGGCGCATCAGCGCGGCGAGCAGTGCAAACTGGTTCGGTCCCAATCCGGACAGTCGATGCTGAACCGCAGCGATGACCTGCTCGCGGTAATACGCCGGCAGGCCGTTGGAGCGGATCGCGAACTCGTTCCCGATCTGCAGCCACTCACCGGACCCCGGCTCGACTTCAAACAGGTATTGTCCGCGCGGCTGGAAGCTGGCCTCCCGTTCGGCCAAATCGGCTTTGCGCTTGATGACGCCCAGCGCATTGGCCTGCAAGAACCACTCGTAATCGTCCGCCAGCCGGTTGAGTTCATCCATGGATGGCGAAATCGGGTGGCGAAAGCGCGTGGCATCGAAATGCAAATGGGTGGGGATCTTCGGGTTCTCGATCTGATAGGAAGTGCGCCAGGTCGGCAGCCCACGCAGCACCGTCATGGGAAAACCGGACAGCTCGATATAGCACACCGCTTTTCCGCTGATACCCGTGTTGACGATGGAGACAAGGTCACCGTGAAAGGAGCCCGTTGGCACCGCTGCCTTGATCTCGGCTTCCAGCTTGCGCCACGCATTGACGTCGCCCACGCCGATGAAGCATTTGAACTGGTCGGCGCGCGGTGTAAATTCGGCCGAGAAGCGCGCATTCACCCATGGCATGGCACTCTTGATCCATTCGTTGAAGATGCGCTGGCGCTCCGGCGCCGACATCGCGCCCAGTCGTTCAAGGAGCGGATCGACCGGCTCTGCGCCCAACTGGTCTACCGTCAGCTGGGTTTGCGCCCGGCGGAACAATTTGAGCAGCAGGCTGGCGCGCAGGCGCTCGTCGTCGAGCTGCGGGAACAGTCGCGCCGATCCGCCAAATTCAAGCAAGACCTCTTCGCTCCAGGCGCTGATGTCGCCCGTCAGCTTGACCGGCTCTGGCAGCAGGTCGCTGGCCAGCTTGATGCAGGTGGCATGCTCCTGCGCTGCATCGGCCCGTAACTGCGCAATGCGCTGATCCACGGCGCCCAGCATGGCCTGCACGCAGCGCCGGCCTTCCTGAAATTCGCCGGCCATGCCGCTCCACTCGGCCTGTCCCTGTTCGTCCGTGGCTTGCACGTCGCCCAGCCACGCGGACATGGATGCCATCACGTCGATGGCCTGGCCCGACGCCACCGCCAGCAAGTGAAAGCGCAGATAGTCCGCGATATCACGTTTAAGGTGGGTCATGATTTCACGTGCCTGTGCCTCCTTGCCAAAGAGCTTGCCGGCGGCCTGGGACAGATTGCCCAGCGATTCTTCGACCTGGCGCGTGCGCAGCGCGTCGCGAATGTCGCGGTAGCGCTTGCCGTTGCGTTGGGCATTGCCCAGGTCGCGCTGCAGCAGGCGCGCTTTGATCTGCTCCAGCAGCGACAGGACAAATTCAAGCCCGCCCTGTTTGCGGTCATCCAGCAGTGCGTACAGCTGCTCGCGTGCCTTTCCCTTCAGGCGGGTCAGCAGTTCGGCCGTGTGGCGCTTGATGCGGTCTTCGCTTGTCTCGGCCGTGGCGCCGGCTTCGCGGATCGCGTCGCGCTCGAGCTGAGGCAGCAGTTCGGCAACCTTCTCGCGCCAGACGCCGATATCAAACGACGCCATGATGCGGTCGATTTCAAGCTGCACCTTGCTCTCTACGCGTTCGAGCAGGGAGCGCTGGTCCTTGTCCATCAAGAGCTGGTCGGTCAGCGCGTATTCTTGAAATGGCGTGATGTCGACCGTCCCCTTGCGAAAGTCCGGGAAGGCATCGAAAGGATGCTCGCCCAGCGCCATCTGTTCGCGCATGAAGATATCGCGCTCCTGGTCACCGGCACGACGCGCGGCGGTGCCGTCACTGCCAACCAGGCCGAAGAAAGCCTTGACCATCAGGCCGGCCAGTTCGTAGGCGCGTATGTCGTCGCGCAGGCTTTGCTGGGTGTCCAGCACCGACTGGCCAAAGGCCGAATACACTTTAGAATAGGACAGGCGCATGTCGCCAAAACGCTGCTCCGGGACGCGCGGATTGAAGGGTCCCAGCTTGTGCTGCTGCTGGTTGACTGCGACAGAGCGCTTGCGGTTGGCGAAATCGGCCGATGCAAAATCTTCGAACAGGGTATCGGCCACCATTTGGTAGACGTCCTTGATATCGTTGGTTGCCTTGTTCGCCAAGTTGGCGGTGTCGACAAAATACACGTCGTCAAACGGTGTACCCTTGCCCACCAGGCTATCCGGTTCGGCCCAGCGCACCTGCGCGTTCATGTCGCGCATGGTTGTTTCCAGCTCCATCAAGGTGGCATAGGCATTCGCTTCGGTGCGTTCCTTGTTGGCCTTGGCGTAACCGGATGGCATGAACATCACCAGGTCAACCTGGTTGTCCGACACTTCCTGGCGCGCGATGGCCTTCGACATCCAGCCCAGGTCAATCGCCGTGCCGGCACCAGTGCCGCCAGCGCAGGAGGCGATGACGACAATGCGAAACTTGGAGGTATCGACCTGCAGTCCCAGTCGTTGATAGTTTTCCTTGCGTTCGTTGCCGGCGTTACTGCTCAAGAAATTGAGCGCGCCCTTGATACGTGATCGCAGCTTGGGGTATTTATCGAACAGGTAGAGCCTTGCCACCGCGCGAATCTGCCCTGCGCCCTTGGACGGATCAATGCCCAGCGAGCGCAGTTTCTTTGGACGCAGCGGCATCCATTTTTCAATCAAAGGAAAGCGCGCCAGGCTGTCGTCCGACTCGTGATACTGGGGCAGGTCGATCGGTTCCACCAGGCGCTCGTCGTCGCCCAGCTTCACCAATTCGTACCACGGGTCGGTGCGCTGCGACTTGCCCTCGTCAATGATGGCGTTGTTATCGAGATCAAAATGCAGAAAGCGCGCCACGGGAAACTGATTGATTGACTCGACCCGCGTCGGATTGTGCCGATTCCACACCTCCGACAGAATGCGGCGACGTATGCGCAGCATCACTTCCATGCCGGTGCCACCGGCGCCGATGAACAGCGTGGGCCGCAAGTCGACTTTCAGTTCGGCCTTCTTGCTGCCTGCCGTGTTTGGAAACTCTGCCATGATGAACTCTCTTCGTGAAAATCAGCGGCGGCCGACAAACAAGGCGGCCACCAGGGACAACAAGCCGACAGCCACCAAGGGCGCCGTCAATGCAAAGGTCAAAAATTTGCTGGCGTTGATCATCGCCAGCACCACGGCCGCACTGATGAAGGACAGGCCGACCAGCAGCAGCCAGCCCGCGCTGCCGGCCGACGACGGCGGCACGCGCTTGACCACCAGATG
Organism: Massilia sp.; assembly: GCA_045810445.1. Classification (GTDB taxonomy): domain Bacteria; phylum Pseudomonadota; class Gammaproteobacteria; order Burkholderiales; family Burkholderiaceae_D; genus Telluria_A. The sequence continues at coordinate 4,771 of JBJMVX010000034.1, read as the reverse complement.
GTGCACATACGCGTTACGCACAAAGAAGTAGATGATCAACAGGACCAGGAACACGGCGCCGCCAATGGCCAGGTCGCGGGTAGAGGTATCCGTGACGGGCGCGTCGGCAACCGGCGCCACTTCGATTGGCATGTTGGCATCGGGCGGCGTGGTTTTCGGCAGCGGATCGGGCGGCGCTTTGGAGTCCCCTGGCAGCTTGAAACCTGGATCTGGTGCCGGTGGTGGATTGGTTTGCATGCGAATTCCTGTTGGTGAGTGTTTTGTGTCAGCGACCCAGACGAACCTGGGCGCCTTCGCGCAAGTCGATCAATTGATGACCAAAGAGTGTGGTCTTCAGTTGCGCGACCTTGTTGCCGGCCTTGTCGTAAATCGGCTGGGTGGTGCCGGCCCGTGCGTGCATGGTTCGCAGCTCGTCCTCCACCGTGACCAATGCCTTGCGCGGTCGGGCCATGGCCAGCGCCGCCGCGCCAGCTACGCCCAACAGGGCCAAGGTCGCTGCCAGTAGTGCGGCCAGCGGCGCGACGCCATAGTGCACGCGCACCTCAATTGGCAGCAAGGCGGTCGAGCCCTTGATCTGGGCCGGCGGCGTAAAGATGTCCGGCAAGGGATCGCCCGGGAACAGGCTCTCCATGCGCGCGCGGAAATCTTGCGACAGGGCCAGGCGCTGACCGGTGAGCTGCAGCGCTATCTGGCCTGGCATCACATAGGCCGAGCCGGCACTCTTGAGCGCTTCCACTGACCAGTTTCCCGGCAGTTGCTTGAGCGGCAGCTGCATGGTCGACGCCAGGGGCGCACTTGCGCCGGGAGCTAAGGCATTGACGTCGGCTTTTGCCAGGACGATGGGGCGTTCTTCCCCGCCCAGGTGCGAGCGTGCACTCACCTGCGCGCTCACGATGGTGTAGGGGTAGATTGTATTTTCAAGCTGCCACTCGATACCGGCTGCGGGTGTACGTGCGTTCGCGTCGACATCGGCGCGCAGCATGCCACCCGGCGCCATGGTGAATGCCACGCCAGGCGCATTACTGACCTTGCGCGGGACCAGGCGCACGGTATCCTGGTCCAGCGGCTTGAGGCGGGCGGCGGGCTCGGTCAACACCTTGGCAATGCGGCCAGACGCCTGCAGCGCCTTCAATTCGCGGGCACCTTGTTCGCCAACCGCAAACACGTAGATCATCAGCCCATTGGCGCGGTAATGCTCACCCTGAACCTTCATCTGCAACGGGAAAGCCAGCGCGCGCGTGATGGCGCTGCCGCGATGGATTAATTCGTAGAACTCGCGGTTGCGGTGCGCGGTTTCCTGGTCATTGTTGGGGCTATTGCGGTTATTGGTAAACAACCAGACCAGGCCCGGCTTGCCGCCCAGCGCCGTGGTAATGGCAGCGCCTAACGCCTCATTAAGATCTGTATCGGCCAAGGCGCTGCTGCCCGGCTTGTGGGCCAAGGTCAGCCCGGCCAAGGCCGACGTCAGTTTTGGCCGCGCCGACGTAGCGTCGAAGGAGAGACCAAGCAGCGCCTTGGGCGATGGCGCATTGGGCAGCGACTGGTTGAAGGATGCCAGCACCATGGCGTCGCCCGGCTGCGCGACTGCCATCACCAGTTCCGTGACCAGTGGCTTCAATTGCGAGCTCGAATCGGTATAGAAGGGCTCCATCCAGCCGGAATTTTGCACCAGGAAGACATGTGACACCGCCAGCGCCGGTGCCGTTGCCAGCATCAGCGCAGCCGCGATGAAGACGCGTCGCAGTGTCGTTCTCACGGCAGTTCATCCAGGCGATAGCCGCGCATCTGGTTCCATTCCGGGTGATGCAGCCACAGACAACGCTCGTACACGACAGGCTGGCACTCGAGCGGATTGGTGAGCCGGACAATCTCGTCGAGGATCACATTGCGCTTGCCTATCCATTCCACGGTGGTGCGCGGCAGGACACGGCCAGCTAATGCGTCTTCGGCCTTGCCGGTGTAGGCGTGAATGCGCAGCACCAGGCCACTGGGCTGGCTGCGATTGTTGTTGTAGCCACGCAGCAGGGGCACCACCAGCGAATCATTCTCGTGCGGGTCTTCGACATGCTCCGTGTCCCATGGCTCGCCAACGACAGCATGGCCGCGCCGGAACAGCAGGCTCGCAAATCCGAGACGTGCACCGTTGATCATCTCCATCTGACCGTCGATCTTGCCCAGTTCCAGGAAGCTGTAGGATTGGTCGCCATGGCCGATGAGCCAAAGCCGGCCATCACGGCTTTGGGTGGGACCGCCTAATTCCAGGCGCGGACGCCATTGCCGGGGCCACGGCATCCAGGTCGGTGCCGCGCCAGGCTGCCACACCAATTGGCCTTGCGCGTGCAACCAGAACAGACTGCCGTCGTAGCCGATGGGGCGCGACCAGCCGTCCGCTGGCGCGCCTTCGCAGTCGTACAGCACCTGGTCCGACAGGTCGTGGAGCGCACTCCACAAACGGGTGCCGCTCGCGCTGGTAAACAGGCAAGCCAGATGGCGCCGCATCGCTCCCGGCGCGCTGGCCAGGGCCGCGTCGAACACGGAATCGGTATGAAACGATTCGCTCACGGGATTGATCCACAAGCGCCGCAGGCCTTTGTCGGTAGGGATGATGGCTACTTCCCCGCGACGCGGATGCGGCACCGGCAGCCAGGCATAGTCGGCGCGGGTGAATGCGAGCGCACTGTCCGGATCTTCCGCCGCCATCACGTGCCAGATGCCGGCCAGCGGATCCCAATACTGCAGCACATTGCGGGTGGGGGCCAGCGCCAGCAGACGCTCCACGGGAAAGCCGAAGGCGCCGGCAGCGAACACGCACTGGGCATTTGGCGGCACCGGCATGCTTGCATCAAAGCGCCCGACGTGGGGCGCGGCGGGACGCTCTTCCAGCGTGTCGCCCAGGGCCAGCGAGGTAACCGGCAAGCCATGCGGCACGTGGCGCGGCAGCAGTTGATCTGCCCAGGCGCCCCACCAGCCGGTATGGTGACGTATATGGGTTGGCAGTTTTTGCAGCGGATGACCGCATGTCGGACAAAAGGCAAAGCCTTCCGGATAGATAGGCGCACAATGGCAGGCATGCGGAAGCGAGGCACCGAGCAAGTGGGCCACATCAGGAAGACGACCGCGCGCCTGGGCCTGCCAATCGATCCGGCTCAGACCTTCGCTGGCGGCCAGTTCGAACTGCGCGCTGTGCTCGTCTTCCAGCCAGACACTGGCTGCCGTTTCCCATCTGTATGCCATCGTATGCGCCGCCGTATATGTATAAGAAGTGCGGGCAGCCTTTATCCATGGGGCTGCTTTTGCCTTTCAAATCATAGCGCAATTGCTGGTGCGAGTTGGTTTAGTTGCCCGGTACCGTATCCTGCGCTGCAGGGGTGCGTGCTACGGGATGTTGGAGGGCAATTTTGGACCGCAAGTATAATGATGGTTTACCAGAACCACGCCTTGCAGAACATGACCTCCCCGTCCAGCGCCTCCCCTTGGGGCGACATTCCCGCAGCCGCTGTCGATGCCGCCGCCGCCCATTTGCGCGACGTGCTCACGGTTGCCATCGAACACGGTCCAGCCCACCAGGCGCTGGTGGTGTACGACATGCGCTCGGACCTGGCGCGCGCGCTGACCGAAGGCTACCGGCGCAATCTGCCCGATGCCCAGTTCATCGACTTTGACAGTGTGGCGCCGGATGATGTGCTGGCCGCGTTTCGGCGCATGGCGTCGTCCGACTTGGTGGTGCTGATCCAGTCCACCAATTTTCGCCTGGAGGCCTTTCGGATCCGGGTCGAATTATTCAAGCTGGGTTTGAAGGTGATCGAACATGTGCACCTCTCGCGCATGCCCGGCGCCCAGGGTGAGCATTACATCGAGGCGCTTGCGTATGACAGCGCTTACTATCGCGGGGTCGGGCAAGCGCTCAAGGCGCGCATTGATCGCGCAGCCACCGGCACGGTGCACAGCGGCGCTGAACGGTTGGTGTTTGCCTCGCCGTTCGAATCGGCCAAGCTCAATATCGGCGACTACAGCGGCATGAACAATGTGGGGGGCCAGTTTCCGATTGGTGAAGTATTCACCGAAGCCCAGGACCTGGAAGCGGTGAACGGGCGCGTGCAGGTGCACGTGTTTGGCGATACCTCGTACTTGGTGAATCGGCCCGCGCAGCCAATTACATTGGTGATCGAGCGCGGGCGCGTGGTCGATGCGATCGATGCCACGCCCGAATTTGTCAAGCTGCTGGAGATTATTCGCGCTGATGAAGGTGAGGTGTGGGTGCGCGAGCTGGGCTTCGGGATGAATCGCGCTTTTACGCGCGAACGGCGGGTGAACGACATCGGCACGTATGAGCGCATGTGCGGAATTCATTTGTCGCTGGGGGCCAAACATGGCGTGTATCCGAAGCCGGGTTTCAAGCGCAAGGATGCGCGCTACCATGTCGATATTTTCGCGGTCACGGATGCGGTTTATCTGGACGATGAACGCGTTTATGAAAACGGCGCGTGGTGTGTGGCGCCGCTCGCGAGCTAGATTGTTTGTGCATTTGAAGCAGGTCCATCACCACCGGTCATACCACCAGCACAACTAGCAGCACCACTACTACTAGTAGCACCACCACTACTAGCAGCACCAACACTACTACTAGCAGCACCACCACTACTAGCAGCACCACTACTACTAGCAGCACCACCATTACTAGCAGCACCACCACTACTAGCAGCACCACCACACTGTCCTTGCGAAAGCGAGGACCCATACACCATCACAGTGATCGCGCGATTTGCTGAGC
>JBJMVX010000033.1:0-10798 GCA_045810445.1 Massilia sp. | reverse complement strand
GCTCGACACCTATGCCTACATCCAGGCGCTCAAGGCCAAGGCCAAGGCGAAAGTACTGGTCAAGCCTGTCGTATCGGCCGACGCAAAATAAGTCGCTGTCCCCAAAAAAACCGGGTAGCGCTAGCTCCCGGTTTGTTGGGGCCACCCCTGAGCCCCCCCGGACCACAACTGTCCTTGCGAAAGCGAGGACCCATACGCTGCCAGTTCAGCATGGATCCTCGCTTTCGCAAGGACAGTGCGCTTGTAAGGGGATGGCTTGGGCAAAGAAAAACCCGGTAGCGCAGGCTTCCGGGTTTTTTTGTTTTGACCCCTCACACCACAACTGTCCTTGCGAAAGCGAGGACCTATACGCTGCCAGCTCAGCATGGATGCTCGCTTTCGCAAGGACAGTGCGCCTGTAAGGGGATTGCTTGGGCAAAGAAAAACCCGGTAGCGCAGGCTCCCGGGTTTTTTGTTTTTGAAGCGCGACAGCGTCTTCAGCCGTGGTTCAATTAAGCCGGATGCAATGACTTGGCAGCCGTCAGAAAATCCGCAGCAGTGATATCGTCCAAGGCCAAGTCCCGGGCCTGATCAAAGCGCACAAAATTGCGATCGATGGAACGCAGGTAGGCCGGATCATAATGTTCAACCAGTAGTTCATCGACCAGGACCGGCATGGCGCCGCTGTTGGCGAGGGTATGCCAGCTATCGATCTTCTGGCGCCCATGCAGCTTGGCCAGGCAATCGAGTTGCGCGTTCAGTGTCGCGGGACTGTCCGTGAAGTGCTGATAGTCTTCCATCAGCAAGCGCACCCGGTTGGGCCGGGACGTGTTGAGCGACACGCACGGCGACTGCCGCATCGCGTCCATCAAGGCGTCGGGCACCCGCAGATTGCCAACCTTCTTGCTCTCCGACTCCACAAACACGGGCCGGGCCGGATCGGCATGGCGCAGCATCTCCCAGATCCGCGTTTCGAACATCTTTTGCGAAGGTTGTGGCTGGCTAGGCAGACCACCCAGGACCGAACCACGATGCGCGGCCAGCTTTTCCAGGTCCAGCACTTGCGCGCCTATCGAGGCGAGTACTTCGAGCAGACGACTTTTTCCGCTGCCCGTAGTACCGCAGATGACCTGAAACTGCACGGCGGGCGCCTGCAGCAGCGCCTCGCTCACGTGCGCACGGTAAGCCTTGTAGCCGCCCTCGAGCTGCACGACCGGCCAGCCTATCTTGGCCAGGATGTGGGCCATGGAGCCGCTGCGGTTACCGCCGCGCCAGCAGTAGATGAGGGGCCGCCATTCGCGCGGTTTGTCTAGCCACAGCGTTTCAATGTGGCGCGCGATATTCTTCGCCACCAGCGCCGCGCCTACCTTCTTCGCTTCGAAGGGATTGACCTGCTTGTACATGGTGCCGATGCGGATGCGCTCCTGGTCATCGAGCACGGGGCAGTTGATGGCGCCGGGCAGATGGTCCAGGGCATACTCCGACTCGCTGCGCGCGTCGATGATGCAGTCGTACTCGGCCAGTTGCGGCAGTACCTGGTCAAAGCTGAGCAGGGCGGGGTACTTCATTTGGCCTTGGCCAGCGCGGCGAAGGTAGGCCAGATCGTGGCCAGGATGATGGGATGGGCTTCGGCCGTTGGGTGCAGGCGGTCCTGCTGGAACAGCTGCGGCTTGTCAGCCACGCCTTCGAGCATGAAGGGCACCAGTGGCGCCTTATATTGATTTGCCAGTTCCTTGTACATACCGAAAAAGCGCTCGGTGTACTCGCGCCCGTAGTTGGGCGGCATGCGCATCCCGATCAGCATCACGCGCGCCTTGTTCTTGGTCGATACTTCGATCATCTCGCGCAGATTGGCTTCTGCCGCGGCGACGGGCTGACCGCGCAGGCCGTCGTTGGCGCCCAGTTCAATGACCACGATATTCGGATGGTGCTGCGCGAGCAGTGCCGGCAGGCGCGAACGGCCACCGCTGGTGGTTTCCCCACTGATGCTGGCATTGAGCACGGACGCATCGATCTTCTCGTCCTTGAGTTTTTTCTCCAGCAGCGCAACCCAGCCGCTGCCTTTGCTCAGGCCATATTCGGCAGAAAGGCTATCACCGAGCACCAGCACGGTTTTTGGTGCAGAATGGGCGCTGGCCGAGGCGGCGAGCATGAGCAAACCGCACAGCGTCCATTTTTTGAGACCAGCAAGCATGCGTGTCATTCCAGAAGATTCCAATAGTATCGTTAAGAGTGCGGGCGCGTCCGTCGCTGCCATCGAGGTCGTCGATCTGTCCAAGCGGGTCGCGGACGCCAGCGGTGAGCTGACTATCCTCCATAGCGTGAATTTTACAGTGCAACCGGCCGAGACGCTCGCCATTGTGGGCGCATCCGGTTCCGGCAAGTCCACGCTGCTCGGATTGCTGGCCGGCCTGGACACACCGTCCAGCGGCAAGGTGGTGCTTGCTGGCCAGGATATCTTTGCGCTGGACGAAGACGGCCGCGCCGGCCTGCGCAAGGCGCGCCTGGGCTTTGTGTTCCAATCGTTCCAGTTGCTGGCCCATTTGACGGCGCTGGAAAACGTCATGCTGCCGCTGGAATTGCGCGGTGAAGCCGACGCCAAGGAAAAAGCCACAGCCATGCTCGGGCGCGTGGGCTTGTCCAGCCGCTTGCGCCACTATCCCAAATATCTGTCGGGCGGCGAGCAGCAGCGCGTGGCGCTGGCGCGGGCGTTCGTCACCGAGCCACCCTTGCTGTTTGCGGACGAACCGACGGGCAGCCTCGATGCGGCCACCGGTGAAGCGATCATTCAGCTGATGTTCGAACTCAATCGCGAGCGCGGATCAACCCTGGTCCTGGTCACCCACGATCCGTCCATCGCCGCCCGTTGCGGGCGCATCATCACGATCGCGGCTGGTCGCCTGGTGTAAGGTTCAGCAGCGATCGAATTGCCGCTGGTAGTTCGCTCGCTGTCAGTCCGATTGGCCCTGTTCCCTGTTCTACCAGCGAATCGGCCGCAGCGCCGTGCAGCCACACAGCGCCACTGGCCGCCTCCTGGGCTGGCCAGCCTTGCGCCAGTAGTGCACCGCAAACGCCTGCCAGCACGTCGCCAGTGCCGCCTGTCGCCAGCCCCGGGTTCCCGGTTGGGTTGATGACCGCCATGCCGCTAGCTTCGGCAATGACGGTGCCGGACCCCTTCAGAACGACCACACAATTCAAACGCGCTGCAAGTTCGCGGGCCGCAGCGAGGCGATCGGCTTGCACAACTGCGCTCGTCACGCCGAGCAGCCGCGCGGCCTCCAACGGATGCGGTGTCAGAATGGCCGTCCCATTGCGTTGACGAAGGCGTGCCTGCAAGTGGGGACTGGCGGAGATCAGGTTCAGCGCATCGGCGTCGATGACCAGCGGCGATTGGCCGGTCAGAGCCTGCTCTACCAACTGCTGCGCCTGCGCGGCGTCACCCATACCGGGTCCAAGGACCAGCGTTGCCCGCGCACCGTCAAAGGTGGCGGCGTCCCGAAACATGAGTTCGGGCTGCGCACTGTCGTAGGTCACGCCTGGCGCCAGGGCCGCAACGAAGACACGACCCGCGCCGCTGAACAAGGCGCCGCGCGCGGCCAGGACTGCGGCGCCGGCCATGCCAGCAGCGCCGCCCACTACTGCCACGTCACCGAAACTGCCTTTGTGCGTATCGTGCTTGCGTGGGACGCGCTGGGCAGCGAACAAACTCATAGAATTGAGCTTGCATTGGGCCGTCGGGAACAGCTCGGATGCGATGCCCAGGTTCGCGACCAGCACGTCGCCAGCGACATCGCGCCCTTGAAAGGTGTGCAGACCAGGCTTGTCGCCAATGAAGGTGAGGGTGCTGCTGGCTCGAATAGCGACGCCATCTGGCCCGATGATGGCGCCAGTGTCAGCATCCAGGCCGCTAGGCACGTCCAGTGCCAGCACCGGCGCACCCAAGGCATTGACGGCCATGACGAGTTCACGGGTCGCTCCGGAAAGCGGGCGGGCGAGGCCAATTCCGAACAGACCATCGATAATCAGATTCCAGTGGGCGTCGCTGGGCAGCCTGTCGAGAAAGCGCGCATCGCTGTGTTGGGCCCGGTCCAAAGCCAGGGCTGTCTCGGGTGCGACTGTGCCAGTGGCCGGCAAGTGCACGACACTGACATCAAACCCGGCATGGGCCAGATTGGCGGCTGCTTCGAGCGCATCGCCGCCATTGTTACCTGGCCCGGCCAGCACAAGCACCGCCTGGCCGCGCAACATGGCTACGGCAGCACTGGCCGCTGCCTGACCCGCACGCTGCATCAATGTTCCGACGGGCAATGAGGCTGCCGCTGCGTGCTCCACCTGGCGGATCTCGGCGACACTGTAAATGGCTGTCATCTTGGCTATATTCCACATAAAATTTTGAACTCGCGGCACTACAATAGCGCACACGACACACGTTTAGAGGATGAGCATGGACTGGCAATTCTGGATCGACCGCGGCGGCACCTTTACCGACATTGTGGCGCGCCAGCCCGATGGCCGTCTCATCACGCACAAACTGCTGTCCGAGAATCCCGAACAATACCGCGATGCGGCCGTGGCCGGCATCCGCCATCTGCTTGGCCTCGCACCCGACGCGTCGATTCCCGTCGCCGTCATTGAAGCGGTCAAGATGGGCACCACGGTGGCTACCAACGCGCTACTGGAGCGCAAAGGGGAGCCGACAGCCCTGGCGATTACGCGCGGCTTTCGGGACGCCCTGCGCATAGCCTACCAGAACCGTCCGCGCCTGTTCGATCGCCACATCGTCCTGCCCGAGCTACTGTACAGCCACGTGATTGAAGTCGATGAGCGCGTTGGCGCCCACGGCGAGGTGCTGCAGGCGCTTGATGAAACGGCCACGCGCAGCGCCCTGCAGGCAGCCTTCGATCAGGGTCTGCGCTCGCTGGCCATCATCTTCATGCACGGCTACCGCTACACAGCCCACGAAGCGGCCACTGAGCGTATCGCCCGCGCCATCGGCTTTACCCAGGTGTCGGTGTCGCACCAGGTCAGCCCCATGATGAAACTGGTCGCACGAGGTGATACCACCGTGGTGGACGCCTACCTGTCGCCCATCTTGCGGCGCTACGTGGACCAGGTGGCGGGCCAGATGCCAGACGTGAACCTGCAATTCATGCAGTCGAACGGCGGCCTGACCAACGCGCATACCTTTCAGGGCAAGGACAGCATTCTGTCCGGGCCTGCAGGCGGCATTGTTGGCATGGTGCGGGCCAGCCAGTTGGCCGGGTTTGATCGCGTCATTGGCTTTGACATGGGTGGCACGTCGACAGATGTCTCGCACTTTTCGGGCGAGTTCGAACGCGTGTTCGAGACCCAGGTCGCCGGCGTGCGCATGCGCGCCCCGATGATGAGCATCCATACCGTCGCCGCCGGCGGCGGCTCCATCCTGCACTTCGATGGCAGTCGTTATCGCGTGGGGCCAGACAGCGCAGGCGCCAATCCAGGCCCCGCCAGTTACCGTCGCGGTGGCCCCCTTGCCGTCACCGACTGCAACGTCATGCTAGGAAAAATCCAGCCCGATCACTTCCCCAAGGTGTTCGGCAGCGACGCCAGCGAGCCGCTCGATGCGCAGGCAGTGCACGCCAAGTTTGAAGACATGGCCCAGCGCATCGGTGCTGCAACTGGCAGCACGCCAGCGCCGGAAGCAGTGGCCGAGGGCTTCATCCAGATCGCAATAGGTAATATGGCCAACGCGATCAAGCAGATTTCGGTGCAGCGCGGACACGACGTGACCGAGTATGCGCTGACCAGTTTCGGCGGCGCCGGTGGTCAGCATGCTTGCCTGGTGGCCGATGCACTGGGCATGAAGACCGTGTTTGTGCATTCGCTCGCCGGCGTCATGTCGGCCTACGGCATGGGCCTGGCCGACCAGACGGCCATGCGAGAAGCTGCTGTGGAAGTGCGCCTCGCGGACATTACCGAAAACGCACTGGCGCAGCGCCTGGGCGAACTGGGTGAACTTGTCGTGAGCGAGTTGCAGCGCCAGGGCGTGGCGCCTGAGCGCATTCGCCTGGTGCGGCGCGTCCACCTACGCTATGAAGGTACCGACTCCGCCATCATCGTCCTGTTTGGGGATGGCGAAACGATGAAAGCGCAGTTTGAGACGGCTTACAAAAAACGCTTCTCCTTCCTGATGCCGACCAAGGCGCTGGTGGTCGAGGCAGTGTCGGTGGAAGCCATCGGCGCGTCTGACGCGCCGGCTGAAACAGTGCAGGAAGCAGCGCCACGCAGCGGCTCACTGGCTGCCCACACCACTGTGCGCATGTTTGGCGGCGGCCAATGGCATGACACGCTTTTGTATCAACGTGCAGGCATTCGCATTGGCGACATCATCGACGGCCCGGCCATCATCGCCGAGGACAATGCCACGACCGTGGTGGAATTAGGCTGGCAGGCGCAAGTCACGCCGCACAACCACCTGGTGCTCACGCGCGTACACGCCTTGCCGGAGCGGCGCGCCATCGGCACCACGGCCGACCCGGTAATGCTTGAGATTTTCAACAATCTGTTCATGTCGATTGCCGAGCAAATGGGACTGCGTCTGCAAAACACGGCGTACTCGGTCAACATCAAGGAGCGCCTGGATTTTAGCTGCGCCATTTTTGACGCGGTCGGCAACCTGATCGCCAATGCGCCCCACATGCCGGTGCACCTGGGATCCATGGGGGAGAGCATCAAGACGGTGATGACGGAAAACGCCGGCAAGATGCGTCCCGGTGATGTCTTCATGCTCAACGACCCTTACCACGGCGGTACCCATCTACCAGACGTGACGGTCATCTCGCCAGTATTTGATGAAGCAGGTAAGGACATTCTGTTTTACGTCGGTTCACGCGGCCACCACGCCGACATTGGCGGCACCACGCCAGGCTCCATGCCGCCGGACTCGGTGTCCATTGACCAGGAAGGTGTTCTGATCGACAATTTCAAGCTGGTCGATGGCATTGATGGCCTGCTGCGTGACACCGAGGCGCGCGCCTTGCTCAATGGCGCACGCTACCCAGCCCGCAATCCAGACCAAAACATGGCCGACCTGCGTGCCCAAGTGGCGGCCAACCAGAAGGGCGTCGACGAACTGCGCAAGATGGTCGCGCACTTCGGACTGGAGGTGGTGCAGGCCTACATGGGCCATGTGCAGGACAATGCCGAAGAAGCCGTGCGGCGCGTGATCACGGCGCTCAAGGATGGTCAGTACACCTGCCTGCTCGATAACGGTGCCCAGATCCAGGTGGCGATCCGCGTCAACCAAGCCGAGCGCAGCGCCGAGATTGACTTCACCGGCACCTCTGGCCAACTGCGCAACAACTTCAACGCGCCGTCGGCCGTGTGCATGGCCGCGGTGCTGTATGTGTTTCGCACCTTGGTCGACGACGAGATTCCCCTCAACGCAGGTTGCCTCAAGCCGCTGCACGTGATCATCCCTCCTGGCTCCATGCTCAACCCGCACTATCCGGCGTCTGTGGTGTCCGGCAACGTGGAAACCTCGACCTGCATCACCAATGCGCTGTATGGCGCCCTGGGCGTGATGGCCGCGTCGCAAGGCACGATGAACAACTTCACCTTCGGTAATGCCAAGTACCAGTACTACGAAACCATTTCCGGTGGCTCTGGCGCGGGTGAAGGCTACAACGGCACCGACGTGGTCCAAACGAATATGACCAATTCGCGCCTGACCGATCCGGAAATCCTGGAGTTTCGCTTCCCCGTACGCCTGGAAAGCTATGAAATCCGCGCGGGTTCGGGTGGAGCAGGGCGCTGGCACGGTGGCAACGGTGGGGTGCGCAAGGTACGCTTCCTGGAACCGATGACGGCAGCCATCCTTTCCAACAATCGCATCCACGCGCCTTTTGGCATGGCGGGCGGCGCACCTGGCGCCACCGGCATCAACCGGGTGGTGCGCGCCGACGGCAGGGTGGAGGACTTGGCCCACATCGGCAAGACCGCCATGGAAGTGGGCGATATGTTCGTCATAGAAACACCGGGAGGCGGAGGTTACGGCAGCGCTGGCGAATAAGTGTGGCGTGCTCCATAATGTGATGATATTGGCTACACTTGTTATCACTTTGATTCATTGGGCACGATTTTGGAAAAGAGAAAAAATGCGCTGCGGCAAGTAATGGAGCCGGAAGGCGCTGGTGCACAACAGTCCGCAGGTAGCGATGTGCCTGCTTGGTTGCATGGCGCGGCGCCAGCCGAACCGCGCGACTGGCTTGCCACGCTCAAGTGGTGGCTGAGCGTGATCGCGGGCTTGGCGCTCGTGTTTCTCGTTGCAATGTGGGTGTTCGATGATCGCCGTGGCGGCAGCAGCCGTCCACCAGCGCAAGTCGCAGTGCCGGCCCAGGCACCAGCGGTTCCCGTGGCCCCGGTCGAGAGCAAATTGCCGCCGCTGGTATTGTTAAAGCCTGCGTCTGCGTCGTCGCAGGCCGACACGCCTGTCGCCGCGCCAGCGCCGGCGCCGCAAGTTGCTCCCGCAGCACCAAGCCCAGCGCCAACGGCAACTGCTGTGCTGGCTGCGCCAAAGGATGCGCCGCCTGTGGTCAAACCGAAACCGCGCAAGAAGCCGCCGGCAGCCAAGGTGCCAGCTGACGAGTCCCAGCACACGACCACGCCTTTCCTGTAGCGCCTAGCTGGAAATGCCGTATTTGCGCTTGGCTGCGGCGTAGTTCACGCCCAGCTCGGTCAAACCACCGTGATTGGGATCGAGCTTGCGGACAGTATCGATTTGATGCAGGCAGATTTCAGCGAGCTGGTGGTCCCAACCGAGCTCGCTCAACTGACGCAGAATGCCATTGGCCAGCGCGACCATCACCATAATATTCGACGGTGATTTGTGCAGCGCCTCGAGCAGGGTCTGCACCGCGCCCTTGAGGTCGCCCATATTGGTTTTTTCGTCGGCCAGGGCCAGCAAATCCTGGGACTGTCGCTTGAGCTGCACGCCCATGCCTTCAGCCAAGTCCTGGCGGCCCGCCTTGACGAACACGTTCATCGCTTGTTGCATGGACACGCCGCTGTTGACATCGTTCATCACCGACATCATCACTTCCGACGCTTCCTTGTCCAGCTTGTTGGTCAGGCAGGTTTTGGCCAGGCCAATCTTCATCCCGCTCGACAGGCCCGCAGCGGTGCGCACCGCGCTGACCGCGTTGTTCAGCTCGGAGATAGTCGCTTCCAAATTGCCTGCCGATTCGTGCAGCAGGGCAGTGGAAAAAGCACGGCAAATGTCAGTGTTGGGATTGCCGCGCAAGGATTTTTCCATGTCGCGGATGGTCGCGCTGGCCTGGGTCGCATCGCCCTTTTTGATTAGCGTCTTGACCAGGTTCACATGGTCTTCCGGCTGGCGAAACTCGGAATACTTGGACTTCGACACGACCTGGCGGAAGGACTTTTCCGCCGCGCCCACGTCGCCCGCTTCCAGCGCAACTTCACCGAGCGTGCGCAAGCGACGCACCACGTGTGGGGAGATGGTCACCGCGTCTTCCAAAATGCGCTGAGCGCCACCGGTGTCGCCGCCAGCTTCGCGGCAACGTGCCAGCAGGTCGTAAGCCGCCATTAGTTTCGGATTGTCCACAATGAGAATGCTGAGCACTTTTTCGGCTTCTTCCACGCGGCCTTCGGCAAAGAGCACCCGTCCCAGGCCCAGCTGGGCCCAACCCAGCGCCTTGGTGGCCAACACGCCTGTATAAATCTGCTCGGCTTCGCTCAATTCTTCCAGGCTCACGTGCAGGTCAGCTCGCAGGCGCATGAAGTCGGCCGCATAACGCGGATTGGCAGCCTCCGCAGTGATGCTGGCCTTGATGGCGTCGCGCAGATTGCCCTGGCTGATCAGCTGATACACCGGCATGAAGGCAGCGCGCCGCTCCAGCGCGCGGGTGATGCGCTGGCTGAGCACGTCCACCGTGAATGGCTTGAGGATGTAATCGGTGGGCGTCAGTTCCGCCGCGCTGACGACCTTGCTGTAAATGCCCTCGGAGGTGAGCATGATGAAGATGGTCATCAGGCCAATGAGCTTGTGGTGGCGCAGGTCTTCCAGCAGTTGCTGACCGTCCTGGCCATCAGCGCCGTCGCCCAGGTCGTATTCGCACAGAATAATGTCGTAGGAACGCTTGGCCAGCTGCCGAATGGCAGTGCCGGAACTGACGGCGAACTCCACCTTGGGAATATTGGCCTGGACCAGCATGTTCTGCAGGCTGCCGCGCATGCCGGGGCTGGGATCGATCACCAACACGGACAAACTTGTGTAATCTTGCATCGTTTTCGCTCTCGTGTGCCAGAGGGGCGGGCCTTGTTACTGGTAACGGCGGCCGCGGCAAAGTCTTGAAACCCTACGATACGCTATTGTCACCGCGCTGGGCAACTGTGGATGCACTGTCAATGGTGCAACGCGGTATAATGTCGGCCTAAAGGTTTCCACTTTAACCCGCAGCCACGCTGCATCAACCACCTTCCAATCATGTTGATACTGCCGGGTTCCAATGCCCTGTCCGCCTTCCGTAGCCACCGCCTCCTGAGCCAATTGCAAGCCGTTGCCCCCGCCATAGTCGGCGTTCAGGCGCGCTTCTATCACTTCATCGATGCCAGCGCCCCGTTGTCAGATGACGACAAGGTCCGTCTTGAAGCGATGCTGACCTACGGCGAACCGGCAGCAAGCGAGGCCCAGGGTGGGGCGCAGGAAGCCTTTTTTGTTATTCCGCGTCTGGGCACAATTTCGCCATGGGCCTCCAAAGCCACCGACATTGCCCACAACTGCGGCATGGCCCAGGTCCACCGCATCGAACGCGGCATT
>JBJMVX010000032.1:0-5954 GCA_045810445.1 Massilia sp. | reverse complement strand
ACTGGTACGCCAGGTGTCGTGCTGGTCGAAGAACTGGCGGATACCCTCGCGCAGGGGCTCGAGGCCCACATACAGCAGGCCACCCCACAGCAGCAGCGACAAGACGAAGGGGATGGCCGAGAGCAGCAGCATGCGCCCTGTCAGTTGGGACCGCAAGGCGCGGCCAAAGGCGGTCAGGAGTGGGCGCATGGTGCTCGCTTCATGAGGATGGCATGTTGAAAATGACAAGAAAGGCGCAGCATAATCGAAAACCGCGCGGTGGGTGCGCAATGCAACGCCATCGACTACAATCGCGCATCATCCTCTTTTATCCAAGGAACATCATGACCACCATCACCACCGATTCCGGCCTGCAATACGAAGACACCATCGTCGGCGAAGGCGCCGAAGCCAAAGCGGGCAACCACGTTTCCGTGCACTACACGGGCTGGTTGCGCAACGACGACGGCAGCCGCGGCGCCAAATTCGATTCGAGCAAGGATCGTAACGACCTGTTCCGCTTCTCCCTGGGCGGTGGTCAAGTCATTCGCGGCTGGGACGAAGGCGTACAAGGCATGAAAATCGGTGGCACCCGCGTGCTGACCATTCCGGCGGCACTGGGCTACGGTGCGCGCGGCGCAGGCGGCGTGATTCCCCCCAACGCTACCCTGATCTTCGAAGTCGAACTGCACGGCGTTTAAGCATGCGCGCACTGACGGCGGTGGCCGCGCTGGGCCTCATGGCGGTAACGCAAAGTGGCTGCGCGGTGGTTGCCGTCGGTAGCGCCGTCGTTGGCGCAGGCGTCGCCGTCGTGGAAACCGGCTACGCCGTTGGCAAGGGCGCCGTCAAGGTCGCCACCTATCCTTTCCGCGACAGCGACGAAGAAAAAGAACAGAAGCGCCAGAAGGAACTGGAAGAACAGCAGCGCCGTTAGTCCCAATCGCCCATCAGGGCCATCATCACGAGTTTTTCGAACTCGGGGGCGAAGCGCTTGATGATATTGTCCGGATCGCGCACCAGCGCATCATCGGTGACAATGCCGAACTGCACCCCACCGTTGTAGCTGAGGATGGACACCCCAATCCCGATGTCGCCCGATTGCGGCACCCAGAACATGCATTGATCGAGCTGGCTGCCCGCAATATACAAAGGCGCTTGCGGTCCCGGCACATTGCTCATGACCGCCGTCGCCTTGCGGGCAAAGTAGTTCTGGATTTCGTTTTGCACTTGCTTGGGGGTCGCTCCCAGCACGCCCAGCACCGACATGGCGACCAAGGCCGTGTAACTGCCCTTCAGTTCATTCATCCGGTGCCGCACTTCGTACAGTCGCGCGACCGGGTCTTCCAACCCGACCGGCAGCACCAGGGGCACCAGGCCAAAGGCATTGCCCAGTTTTTGCTGGCGACTGGCCTTGCGCAGGTTCACCGGCACCATCACGCGCACGTCGCAGTCGTGGGCGATGGTGTCGCCCTTGTCGCGCAAATACGCACGCAACGCGCCAGCCACGCTGGCCATCAACACGTCATTGATCGAGCAGCCAAAGGCCTTGCTGATGGCTTTGACTTCAGCCAGCGGCAGCGGCTCGCTCCAGGACACATGCTTCTTGCCATTGGGCTTGCCCTTCAGGCGCGTCGGGCTGTCTTCGTCCATCGTGGTCAGCTTGACCGCGTCCATCGCCAGTTGGCCTGCCGTGTGGCCTAGCGTGGAGAGCTGGCCAGGCAGTTTGTCCAGGTCCGTCATCATCGTGAGCGACTTGAGGAACAAGCTGGACGAGAGATCAATGGCTTTGACCGAGGCGGCAGTAACCGGCAGCATGATCTGCTCCCAGGGATTTTCCTCGGCCGCAGCGGCTGTGCGCGGCGTGACCACGTGGTCGGGCTCATGCTCGGATTTGTCAAACATCGACATGAACACGCCCACCAGCGCCACGCCGTCGGCGATGCAGTGGTGGATGCGGATGATGAGGGCCTGGCGCAGCTTGCCGTCTTCGCCGCGGCAGTTGTCCACCAGGTGCATCTGCCACAAGGGTTTCTCGGGGTCCAGCGGCTGCTGCGACAGCGTGCCGACCAGGGTCTGCAGCGCTGGCTTGTTGCAGGCATCGTTCTTCAGGGTCGGCAGCGCGGTATGGATCACATGGTCGTCGAGGTCAACTTCCTGCTCCTGCCACCAGGCGCCGGACAGGTCGGTCACGACCCGGCTGCGAAAGCGGCTGTAGACGAGAAAACGCGATGCCAATGCCTGGCGCAGACCGTCCACGCTCACCGGTTTGCTCAGCATGGAAACGCCCACGATCATCATCAGATTGCTGTCCGAGTCCATCCTCAGCCAGGCGGTATCGACGGTGGACATCTTCTTGCGGCTAAACCCGGCACTAGCTTTCGACAACATGGAGCGTCTCCTCTAATGAACTGCGAACTGCCTATTATGTCGCGCAACATGATTAATGTTGCGATAAGATTGTAGGCACATTACTCTAGCGTCAATCACCGAGCAACATTTATTAGCCCACAGGAGATTTTATGAGTTTGCAAGAACAGTTCGACCAGGCCCTCGCCGATTCCAAGAACCTGCCGGAGCGTCCCGACAATATGACCTTGCTGAAGATTTACGCGCTGTACAAGCAAGCGTCGGCGGGCGACGTGGACGGCAAGCGTCCAGGCTTTACCGATATGGTCGGCCGCGCCAAGTTCGATGCCTGGGATGGTTTGAAGGGCACCAGCAAGGACGACGCGATGCAGCAGTACGTTGACCTGATTGAAGAGCTGAAAAGCGCCTGATCAGGCGGCGCCAAACACCTTCTTCATGTTTTCAGCGACCTTCGCTTCGATGGTCGGCGCGAAGGCACTCATGAGAAAGCCGAGACGGATGAACATCTCGGCTTTTTTCTTTTCCAAGGTCAGTTGGCCCTGCACGCCGCTGCGCTCGAAATGCAGGACATCGCCTTCCCATTCGCAGGCCAGGCCATATTCGTCGGCCATTGCTTCGGCAACTTTCTCGGCGGCGTCGCGCGCTTTCTTGGGCGTCAGTTTGTGTTCTTGTACGATGCTGATGTCGGCCATGTGGGTCTTTCCCTGTCAATTTCGGCCATCATACCACCGGCTGAGACAGCCTTGAAGCACGCTACTGCTCCCTTATAATGGAGCTCCCTTCGTCCCGGATCACCTAATGACCAAGATCGAACTCATTGCCGCCATCGTGTTCGCACTGGCCCTGGCGCATACCTTCGCCACCAAGTACTTCGAACGCCTGGCCGAGCGCTTCCCGCGCCACGCCGGCCTGTTCCATTTTCTTGGTGAGGTGGAAGTCGTGTTCGGCCTGTGGGCCGTGGTGCTGTTGGTGGCCATGGCCATCGCCAATGGCGGCGCGCAAGCGATCCAATACGCTGAAACGCGCACCTACACCGAACCCTTGTTCGTGTTTGTGATCATGGTGGTAGCCGCCTCGCGCCCGGTCCTGGAAACCATACGCGGCCTGATCGCAATGGTGGCCCGCTTGTGCCCTTTGCCCACACCCTTGGTAAGCGTGTGGCTGTGTCTGGCCCTGGTGCCCCTGCTCGGCTCCCTGATCACCGAGCCGGCCGCCATGACGCTGGCCGCGCTGATGCTGGGGCCGCAGCTGTTCCGTGCAGATCGCGGAATGCCCGAGTGGATGAAATATGCGGCCCTGGGCGTGCTGTTCGTAAACATCTCGATCGGCGGCACGCTCACCTCGTTTGCCGCCCCGCCCGTGCTCATGGTGGTCGCTGCCTGGCACTGGGACAGCGTCTTCATGGCCACCACTTTCGGCTGGAAGGCTGCGCTGGCGGTCCTGGTCAATGCGACCGCGCTCACCTTTGTGCTGCGCAAACAACTTCGCAGCGAGGCCGACGCCACAAGCGCGCCGCGCATTCCTATCCTGGTCGCCGCCATCCACCTGGCCTTTTTGGCCGCCGTGGTCGGCTTTGCCCATCACCCGGTCATCTTTGTCGGCCTGTTCCTGTTTTTCCTGGGCTTCACGAAAGCGTACGAGCAATTCCAGAATCCTTTGATCCTGAAGGAAGGCTTGCTGGTCGGCTTTTTCCTCGCCGGCCTTGTGGTGTTGGGCGGCATGCAGCAATGGTGGTTGCAGCCGCTGGTGTCAAGACTGTCTCCAGACGCCCTGTTCGTGGGCGCCACCGCGCTCACGGCGGTCACCGACAATGCCGCCCTGACCTATCTGGGCTCGCTCATTGTCGGCATCAGCGACGCGGCCAAATACATGCTGGTGGCCGGCGCCGTGGCCGGTGGCGGCCTGACCGTCATCGCCAACGCGCCCAATCCGGCCGGCGTCGCCCTGCTGCGCGCCGGCTTTGAGGATGGTTCGATTGGCGTGGGTGCGATGTTGCTCGGCGCCTTGCCGCCAACCCTGGTGGCCATGTTGGCGCTGTATCTACTCTAGGCCACACGGCCCCGGCAGGCGCATTTGCTTATGTGGATAGTGTATAAGCCGAATTTGTGGGAAAAAGCGAATTACCTTAAAATACACTGCTTTGCTGTAGCCGGCGGCTGTCGTTCGTGCTGCCCGAGCGCACTACCCCTCATTTGATAGGACTGTCATGACCCACGTTGTCACCGAATCGTGCATTAGCTGCCGTTACACCGATTGCGTCGATGTATGCCCGGTGGATTGCTTCCGCGAAGGCCCGAACTTCCTGGCCATCGACCCGGACGAGTGCATCGATTGCGCCGTGTGCGTGGCCGAATGCCCGGTCAACGCCATCTTCGCCGAAGAAGACGTGCCGGCGGACCAGCAACAGTTCATCAAGATCAACGTCGACCTGGCGCGCGGCTGGCCGTCCATCACCAAGACCAAGGCTGCCCTGCCGGACGCGGAAAAGTGGAAAGACGTCAAGGAAAAGCTGGATCAACTGGTGCGCTAAGCGCCGTAAGATCGGCCCGATGACGGCACCGCCAGCGTTTTGCTGCGGTGCCGTATTTTTTTGTCCACATTATTTACTATCCTGCTCGCCTTTCTCAGCCAGAATCCCTCCCGAGGCGCGAACTCCGCGGCTTTGCCCCGCAACGTTCAGTAACTCACGCGCAACAAATTTCCTCTTGGACCGGTCCATTTTGATTTTGCGTTGGATAGCGCATCAACGCAGCGCAGCATAGTGTGATAAAACTGCGTTATGCAACACGGTTTCCTTACACGGGGGTGACAGCGTCGGGTAATTTCCACCGGGCAGCCAAAATTGCTGGGGGCTTTCGCAAATAGCCTATAATTATTCGGCCAGTGCTGCAAACCATTGCAACGAGGCCGTTTATCTTGAAGGAACATGTATGCTTTACCAACTGCACGAGATGCAACGCTCATTCCTGACACCGCTGATGCAGTGGGCTGACGCTTCCTCTAAACTGTTTTCCAATCCGGTGTCCCCGCTGGCGCACACGCCGTTTGCACAGCGCATCGCCGCCGGTTACGAATTGATGTACCGTCTGGGCAAGGACTACGAAAAGCCGGCATTTGACATCAAATCCACGCAGATCGCCGGTGAAACGGTAGGCATCATGGAGCGCACGGTAGAAGAGCGCCCGTTTTGCAAGCTGCTTCACTTCAAGAAAGACTTGACCGACAAGCAGATCGCCAAACTGAATCAGCCGCGCGTGCTGCTGGTGGCGCCCCTGTCCGGCCACCATGCCACGCTGCTGCGCGACACCGTGCGCGCCCTCTTGACCGCGCACGACGTCTACATCACCGACTGGACCGATGCCCGCATGGTGCCGCAGTCGGAAGGTGCTTTCCACCTGGACGACTACATTTACTATGTGCAGGACTTCATTCGCCTGCTGGCACCCGATTTGCATGTGATTTCCGTGTGCCAGCCGACGGTGCCTGTGTTGGCCGCGATCTCGCTCATGGCCACCGCCAAGGATCCCAAGCTGCCCAAGACGATGACGATGATGGGCGGTCCGATCGACCCGCGCCGCTCGCCTACCGCAGTCAACGACCTGGCGATT
>JBJMVX010000031.1:0-4917 GCA_045810445.1 Massilia sp. | reverse complement strand
CAGCGCGACCCACAGCATCAAACAGCTGGAAGAACGCCTCGGCGTGCGCCTGCTGCAGCGGACCACGCGCCACGTGAGCACCACGCCGGACGGCGAGGCCTACTACGAGCGCTGCCTGCGCATCCTGGCCGACGTGGAGGAAACCGAGGCGGGCCTGGGCCACGGCGGCGCCTCCCCGCGCGGCAAATTGCGCGTGAACCTGCAAGGTACCCTGGCTCGCCACTACGTGATACCGCATCTGCCCGAATTTTTTGCCCGCTATCCCGACCTGCAACTGGAGATCGGCATGGGTGAGCGTTTGGTGGACCTGGTCCGCGAAGGCATTGATTGCGTGCTGCGCGTGGGCGAACCGGCCGATTCCTCGATGGTGGCGCGCCGCGTGGCAACGCTGCAGCAGGTCACCTGCGCCAGCGCCGGCTATCTTGCGCGGCGCGGCACGCCGGGCACCATCGACGAAGTACGCCAGCACAGCGCCGTCAACTTCATCTCGCCCACCAGCGGCAAGACCTATCCCTTTGTCTTTGTCGTCGACGGCGAAGAGCAGTTGGTCAAACTGCATGGCGCGGTCTCGGTCAGCAGCGCAGAAGCCTACGCCGATTGCTCTCTACAGGGCCTGGGCCTGGTGCAGCTGCCGCGCTACCACGTCGCCGAGCACCTCGCCAGTGGCGCTTTGGTGGCAGTGCTGGAAGCCTGGCGCCCGCCGCCGATGCCGGTCTCGGTGATGTATCCGCATCAGCGCCAGTTGTCGCCCCGCGTGCGGGTGTTTGTTGATTGGCTGGCCGAGGTCATGGCCCCAGCCAGCTGACTATGGCGTGGCAGTGGTAGGATGGCGCCCATGACAACCCCTGCACCCACCCTTGCTTTTCGCGCCACCACCGAAGAAGCTTGCGCCTGGCTCGCATTCGAGACTGGCACCCCATGGACCCTGGCGCGCCTGCTCGAACAAGGCTTGACGGCTTACGTCTGGCTCGACTACGACCCGGCCTTCCCCGACCTGTTTGGCGACGCTAATGGCGGCTACGCCGCGCCCATTTTTTTTGAAGGCGATACCGCGCGCCTGGCTGCCGGCAGTGACGATGTCCTCATCACCATCACCAAGGACGTGCACAAGATCGTGACGCGATTGCCGCCGCCAGGCTTTCGGCGCGCGCTGCACGAGCTGCGTTTTCTCAAAAAAGAAGTCGAGCGACTGGCCGGACGCCTCAAGCACGAAGCAACGCCACCGCCACCACCACCGGCACGCGAATCACAGGCCGGCATCAACCAGCAGGAGGTGCTACTGGCCTTCGCTGGCATGGTGCGCCTGGACCTGGCCGCAGCATTGCAGGAAGGCGGCGGCATGTTCGGTGACGATGGCGCGCGCGTGAAGGGCAGCGCGCGCAAGTCGCGCAACAAGGCCTTGTGGAATCCGGTCACGCTGGCGCTGGGATTAAACGATGTGTACCGCGTGCCGATGGCGCAGCTAAAGCGCGCCTTCAAGACGCACGCGTTCCTGCACGCGTGGTCCGATGAATGGCAAGAAAGCCTGGCACTTCTGGGAAAATAACATCCCACTCTGACGAAGCGCTGACGAAATACGCATTTACAACACGATCACAAAATATAGATTTACGACATGCTTTATTTCCGCAAGGCAATCTAGAATTCAGTTGCCAGATCGCCCGTTGCGATCCATCTCAGGAGATAACAGCATGAAAAAAATTAGCCACCCACTGACCCTGATCAGCGCCGCTTGCGCTGCCGCCATCCTGGCCGCCTGCGGCGGTGGCGGCGGCAGTTCGGAAACGCCAGCGCCGGCGCCCGCCGCGCCAGCGCCTGTGGTACTGGGCTCGCCAACGGTGTCCGGCACCATCACCGGTTTTGGCAGCATCATCGTGGATGGCGTACGCATTGACGACAAATTGGTCACCGCTGGCAAGGAAAAAGCCAATGGCGACATCACCACGGTGGAACTGAAACTGGGCCAGCACGTGGAAGTGGAACACGATGGCGCCTTAGTCGCCACCAAGATTCGCGTGAGCGCCGAAATTGAAGGTACGGTCTCCGCCATCGACAGCGCTAACCAGAGCCTCACCGTGCTGGGACAAACCGTCATCATCAACAGCGACGCCTCTCTTGGTCCTGTGACCGTGTTCGGCGCTCCATACACCAAGCTGGCCGACATCGCAGTCACCGATGCCATCGAAGTGCATGGCTTGCTCAAGACCGATGCCAACGGCAAGGTCAGTTTGCAAGCGACCCGCGTCGAGAAGAAGGCCACCGACGTGGCAGACCGTGTCAACGGCATCGTCTACGACATCTCCACCGCCAACCATACCTTCAAGGTCGGCAATCTGCTGATCGACTACAGCGCCGCGACGCTGGTGCCGGCGACGGCCGTCATTGCCAATGGCAGCGAAGTGACAGTTGCTATCCCGGTCGGCACAGTGGAAAAAGGCGTGGCCATCAAAGCGAGCGCCATCAAGGTCAAGGACCGCAAGGCTGAGACCCAGGGCAAGGAAGTGGAGCTTGGTGGTTCGGTCTCGGCTTTCAACACGCAGTTGCTGCAACTGATCGTCAATGGCATCAAAGTCGATGTGTCGGCCGTCAAATTCGATCAGGCAGGCAAAGGGCTGGTGGACTTGAAACCGGGCGCCTACATCGTCGTCAAGGGCATGTACAACAGCGAAAACATCCTGAAGGCGGCCACCGTGGTAGTGCGCGGCGTGGACCAGGACAAGGGCAGCGAAGTCGAACTGCACGGCACCATCGTGGACTTTGTCTCGGCCGCCAACTTCAAGGTACGCGGCGTGACCATCGACGCCACCAATGCCACCATCGACACCGCATCCTGCGCAGGCGCCACCCATCTGGGCAATGAGCTGCAGGTTGCCGTCTTCGGCAGCTTGAGCGCCACGGGCACGGTCAAGATCACGTCCGTCAAATGCGAGAAGGTCGACAACGGCACCATCGTGGTGACACGCGCCGGCAAGGTGGGTTCGGTGGATCTGACGGCCAAGACCTTCAGCATCACGACCACCAAGGAAACGCTGACGGTCCATTACGGCACGGCGACTACCTTTGTTGACGTGGAAGCGGCGGCGCTGGTGGACAAGTATGTGTCGGTTGAAGCGACAGCCTCGCCAACTGCGGGTCTGCAGGCACGCAAGGTCTCGCTGGTCAAATAAATATCCCGTAGGTCCTTCGATCCCGCGGCGCAATCCGCGGGATTTTTTTGTTCAAAACTAGCCGGTTACAAGCGCAATGATTGCGAAAGCTGGGAGAGCAAGCAGAATTAAAGCCCCCGGAAAACCGCAAAATAAACCGCACAACTACACTGTCCTTGCGCAAGCGAGGACCCATAACCCGCTAGCTCAGCATAGGTCCTCGCTTTCGCAAGGACAGTAGTGGTAGCAGTAGTTGTAGTTATTTTTATAGTGGTAACTGTAGCTGTGGTGGTAGCGGTAGCCTAAAACCCACTTTCGCGCACCACCACTGCCGTGCAGCGCCGCACAAAATCCCACAGCACGCTACTGCGCTCCCCCTCGATGTGTGCGGCCACAGGCACCAGCTGCGGCGCCGTCATCGGAACGCGCACGGTCACGCGGTACAGCGCCTCATTGGCCACCAGCTCACCATCAGGCCGCGCGCGCGCCGCAATCGGGCCACCATGCACCGATGCGAGCATGGCCTGCGGCAGCACCGGAATGGCAGTACGGTCGATATCGGTGACCACAGCGTCCAGCGCCTGCGGGTCCGCACGCCGCGTGAGCAGGCGCACGGGCGCCCCCACCCGCACGCGCGAGATCTGCGATTCGTGCACGAACAGGTAGGCGAGCGACTCGCCGCCACCGACCACCCGTCCCAGTACGTGGCGCGGCCCCACCCAGGCGCCGGCGTACAGGCCACGGTCGATATCGCGCACCACGCCCGCGTGCGGAGCACGCACGCTCAGGCGCTCGCGCTCCTGGTTTTGCAATTGCTGTTCCGCCTTGGCAGCGGCGAGCTGCTGCTCGAACACCGGTGCCGCGTCGCGCAGGCCGGCCTGGCCAATCGCGCCCGCCAGTTGCGCCTCCAGGCCTTCGATGCGGCTTTGCAGCTGGGTCCATTGGCTGTCGATCTGCGGATCGTTCAGCTGAAACAGCACCTGGCCCGTCGTCACCGCTTGTCCTTCCTTGACCAGGATAGCCGCCAGACGCGCGCCAGCGGGCGGATACACGCGGCTGTCTTCGCGTGCTTGCCAATAGCCGTCGGCCTGTACATCGGCGCGCCACGGCAGGGCCAGCGCCAGCACCAGCAGCGCCAGGGCGAGCGCGTTCACGCGAGCGCGCCTTCCCCAGCGCGCGCGCAGCTGTCGCCAGGCCTGCAGTTCATTGGCGATCGGACGCAATACAAACCACACGATTTCCACCCCAAACAAGAGCACCCCCGCCAGCTTGAAGAACAGGTAATAAACAGCGGCCGCAATCCCCGTGAACAGCACGACGCGGTAGATCCAGGTCAGGTAGGCGTAGGCGCACAGCCAATAGCGGCGCGCGGCCAGTTGCGGCTGCGGCATCGGCACGTCGACGCCCAGCAGCGTGCGCCGCAGCTGCCAGCGGGCGATCGCAAAACTGCGTTCGGACAGGTTGGGAATATCGAGTGCATCCATCAACAGGTAGTAGCCATCAAAACGCATGAAGGGGTTGAGATTGACCGCTACCGTACTAACCCAGGTCACCGCCGCCAGTATATAAGCGGCGCTGCGCAGCGCGCCGTCTGGCAGCACGCTCCAGGCCAGCGCGGCACCCACTGCCAGCATCAGCTCGGCCACCACGCCAGCGCCGCCAATGGCCAGGCGCGCGCGTCGTTCGTGCAGCTTCCACGCCTCTGAGGTATCGGTATAGAGCAGTGGCCAAAGGATCATATATGGGAAGAGCATGTTTTGGTAAAGATTTT
>JBJMVX010000030.1:0-14427 GCA_045810445.1 Massilia sp. | reverse complement strand
TGTCAGGTTTAGGCCGCCCGGGGCAAACTGTGCCACCAGTTCGAGGTCGCCCATTTCGCGCAACTGAAATAGCGAAGCGTGTACCACGCCCGGCAATTCACACAGGGCCGTGCAGATCCGGTCCGCCATCTGGTCGAACTGGTCGACTTCGGCGATCACCTGCTGCAAGCGTGCGCTGGCCGCCAGCAAGGCGCCCACCTGACCGGGTACCTCGTTGGGCAAGGGCGCGCCGTGCGCGATCTGCGCGCACAGATCCTGGTCGAGCAAGGGCGAGATGACGTACTCACAAGGGCCGAAGGCCATCAGGTCACCCAGCCAGCCCGCGTGGGTGAACGGGCAAACGAGCAAGGTGCGCGCACCGCCGCGCAGGGCGATGAGCTGACCGAGGGCGCTCAGATCAAAGCTGTATTCGAAGCGTTCCAGGTCGATGACCAGCAGGTCGACCTCTTGTTGGGCCAGCAGCAGCGTCGCCTGCTCCGTGCCATCGGCTACAAACAAGCGCCCAAACCGAGGGGCGCACGCAGTCTGGAAATCGACCCGGCGCTGTCCCACGGGATTGAGGTAGACGCCGATCGGGATGGGGGTGGCTGCTGCTTGCTGCATCGATGCTCCTGATAGTTTCCGCCGGTCATTTCCGGACGCTCAGTTTGCCATAAAGGTAGGCCCGCTTCCGCCCGATACGGTCGATTGTGTGAGCGCACGCACCGTCAAACGACAAACCGTGGCAAATACTCGACACTTCACGATGGGAGGCAATCATGGCAAATGAGAACACATCCGGGGGCAATAGGTCGGTGGACGCCGTCGCCAACGAGCAGCGCGCCATCCAGAACAGGCAGGATCAGAAAGACGGCGGACAGCAGAAGCAGGAAAGCAAGGAGGCGGTGCAAACGAGCGAGGTGCGACAGCCCGCACCGCCCCTGCCGGAACAACATCTGGCCAAGCCTGGCATCGAGGCGCAGATGGAATTGAAGCCACGCTTCATGGCAGAACACTACAAGGGGAGCGGCAAGCTGCAAGGTCAGGTCGCCATCGTCACCGGTGGCGACTCGGGCATCGGGCGCGCGGTCGCCGTGCTGTACGCGCGGGAAGGCGCCGATGTCGCCATCTTCTACCTGAACGAGCATGAAGACGCCGCCGAAACCGCGCGCCATGTGGAAGCCGAAGGCCAGCAATGCTTGACCGTGGCCGGGGATGTGCGCGACATGGCGTTCTGCAAGGACGCCGTGGAAAAGGTGGTGGCCAAGTTTGGGCGGCTCGATGTCCTGGTCAATAACGCAGCATTTCAGGAGCATGCCTTGTCGCTGCTCGATCTGACCGAAGAGCGCTTCGACGAGACCATGCGCACCAATATCTATGGCTACTTCCATATGGCCAAGGCAGCCCTGCCCTATCTCAAGCGCGGCGCCGCCATCGTCAACACTGGCTCGGTCACGGGTCTGAAGGGCTCCAGCCACTTGCTCGACTACTCGGCCACCAAGGGCGCGATTCACGCCTTCACCATGTCGCTTGCGTCCAATTTGCTGGAACAGGGCATACGGGTCAACGCCATCGCGCCAGGCCCGGTGTGGACGCCACTCAATCCTGCCGACCAGCCGCCTGACAAGATCAGCAAATTTGGCCAGGACACCGACATGCACAGACCGGCCCAACCGGAAGAGCTGTCGCCGGCCTATGTCTTTTTAGCGTCGTCGGTCTGTTCCAGCTACATCACAGGCATCGTGCTGCCCGTTACAGGCAGTGTGGGCGAATAGGGAAAGGACCAACTCATGCCACGCAGCCTATGGAAAGGCGCCATCAGCTTCGGCCTGGTACACATCCCGGTTGAAATGTACACGGCGACCACCGAACATTCCCTGGACCTGACGATGCTGGACCGGCGCGACTTTTCGCCGGTCGGCTTCAAGCGCTACAACAAGAGCAATAACAAGGAAGTGGGCTGGGATGACATTGTCAAAGGCTATGAATACAGCGATGGCGAATACGTGGTGCTGACCGAAGAAGACCTGCGCCGTGCGAATGTGGAGGCCACGCAGACCATCGATATCCTCGCCTTTGTCGACGCCGACCAGGTACCGCTGATCTATTACGAGCAGCCCTACTATCTCGCGCCTGGCAAGGGTGGCGACCGTGTCTACGCGCTACTGCGTGAAACGTTGTGCAAGGCCGGCAAGATCGGCATTGCCAATGTCGTCATCCGCGTCAAGCAGCACCTGGCTGCGCTGGTGTGCGTCGGCGACGTGATCGTCATGAACACCCTGCGCTACAGCGACGAAATCCGGGCCACCGATGAATTGAAGATCCCGCCCAAAAACGGTAAGGCGGCAGCCGTTTCGGACAAGGAGCTCAAGATGGCCATGGCCCTGGTCGAGAGCATGAGCGAGGAGTGGAAACCGGATCAGTACCACGATACCTACCGCGAAGACGTCATTGCGCTGGTCGAGAAGAAGGTCAAGGCCAAACAGACCAAGACCTTGACCATGCCGGACAAGGAAAAGGCGCCTTCCAGCAAAGGCAATGTGATCGACCTGGTGGCGCTGCTGCAGCAAAGTCTGGGCAAGAAACCCGGCGGTAAAGCTGCTGCCAACGAAGCCGACGACGAGGAGGCCGAAGACGCCGAAGAAAAGCCGGTCAAGCGCAAGAGCGCGACCAAGCGCGCGGCGCCAGCCAAGAAGGCGGCAAGCAAAGCCAAGCCGGCTGCAAAGGCGACGAAAACAGCGGCGGTGCGGCGCAAGGCCGCTTAACGCTAGCGCCAAGTCGGCTCTAGCGCGCTCAGGCCCGAGGATAACTTGTGGGTTCGGCGTCATACGTGGCGTCGTCACGATTTCTCGCGCTCAGGCTGCCAACCAGCTCGCCTTCCGAATCAAATATTCGCACATCGACGGCAGTTTTCGCCGCCGGACCAGGGCCGCAATACGATCTGATCGTTATCTCATAGACAGGTTCTATGAAGCCAAAATCGCAAACCGCATGCTTGAGCAGTGGCTGCGCCACATCCAGATATTGAAAATTGCTCCCGCCGCAGCATAGCGCGCGCGCTGCTCCACGCCTGGCCATGCGCCATGCCAGCGCGGCTGCCATTTCATTCCTCACATGCGCTGGGTCCATGTCCCGCGAGTCGAACGGATATTCGATAGGCACACCAGCGCGAGTGGCGCCTAGCGCATTTTCAAACACCCGCAATGGTGCAATGTCCTCTGCTTTGCAGACCTTGTCGCAGTCTTTACACCAAGCGGGCCGCACAGGCATCGACATCAAATCGGCATCGGCGATCTTGCTACCGAAGGGCAGCTTACCCAAAAAATAGCCCACATCCCACGCGGGCATGAGGTACTTTTCACCGCAGGCGCTACAGGCAAAAGCGGTCGGGGAATGACGAGCAAAAATCATGGTGTCCTTGCGGTGAGCACTGCGGATTTTGGCATTGGATGCGAAGATCTGGACTGCTACAGGGATGGTGGCAAGCGGTCCACCATGCCCTTGGCGGCCTCCTGCAAGCTGATTTTCCCATCCATGTGGGCGCGCCATACCGACTCCACGACGGGCGCCAGCGGGGCCCAGTAGCCGCTGTACAGGCCACGCTTGTCCGCATAGGGCTGGTAATCGAGCCTGGCGCGCCGAGCAAGAACGTCGCGCGTGACGGCACCGACGGTGTAGAACTGGGCGACATGCCACAGGTCGGATTCCCCTTTGCGCCCGGATGCCTCCATGCGCGCTGCGATGGCTTGTTCCAGCGGTACTGTCACAGTCGTATGCGAGGCTTCGTGGTACAGCATTTCCAATGCGGCCAGGCCTTGATAATCGGCCCTGTCACTCGGCATCACGGTCTGCTCATCGGTGTAAGCGCCCTGCCTGGTGCCGGTGTTGAAAACCACATCGTCCCGGATTGGCGTGCGTGGAAACGCGGCCCCCATATGACCTTCGATACCGGCCTGGATTTCGGCACCGAACACGGTGTCGAGCGCGCGCGCCTGCGCGATCCAGGCGCGGTTGCTGTTCTCATGGATGGACCATAATGTGCGCGCATAAACCGGCGCGACCGCGTCGAGTACCTGCGCCAACGCAGGTGACAAGGGCAGACCGGCTGCCGTGCGACGCGCATCGTCCACCGACAGCGCGTGCCTGATGCCCACCATCGTCGCGTCATCCAGAAGATCAAGCTTGGCATAATTGCTGCGATAAAAATCGACAGCACCGCGCAACACACGCATCTCGTCTTCGCTCGGCGCGCTACCCCAGGCAAGGCCTTGGAGCTTGTCCTTGTGGACCGCCATATCATAGAGAAAGTGATGCAAATTCATGAGGAATGCATTATGAAACGCAAACCTCACTCTGTGGACCGGAACAGCATGGGTGGCCGGTGATGCAGCGGCCGCCCCGACCAAGTGCATCGTCAATAACAGCAGGAGAATTTTTCGCATCGGTCGGCTCATTGGTTGCGGGGTTCAAGACTCGGGCGCCATGTCCCGGCGCCTCATGCCCTCGCATTGTATGTCAGCTTGAACCGATCAATCAGCCGTGAACCCCAGCTTTTTCATCGCCGGGCCCAAGGTCTTGGCGGCCTTGGCATAGCCATCCCAAGGCGCATTGCCCTGATCGAGACGGGTATGTGCGTTCTTGATATTCCACTGGTCACCCGCCTTGAGCGTTTCCAGCTCATCCCACGCCAGTGGCACTGAAATGCCCAGCCCGGGCCGTACTCGCGCCGACCAGGCGCAGGCGGTCGTCGCACCCTGGCCATTGCGCAGGTAGTCGATGAATATTTTGCCGACCCTGTTTTTGGGACCACTTTTGAACGCAAACCGGTCTGGCAGTTCGGACGATAGATGGCGCACGATCGCCTGCGAAAAATCTTTAACGACATCCCACCCGAGCGTACCCTTGATTGGCACCACTACATGCAGCCCCTTGCCGCCACTGGTCTTGAGAAAACTGGTCAAGCCTAGCTGGTCGAGAAAGGCGTGCACCAGCTGCGCCGCCTCCTGCATCGCGCTCCAGGGCACGCCTTCGCCAGGGTCGAGGTCAAACACGATACGGTTCGGTGTCTCGTACGATTTACCGACGGCGTTTTGCGTATGGAACTCCACCACGTTCCACTGCGCGGCCGACAGGATGCCCTGCAAGCTCCCTACCTCCAGCATGGGCGGATGACCAGGGTCGAGTGACTGCGCCATGTGTTTCATGCCGGGCAGCTTGCCGACATCGGCGTGCTTCTGAAAAAACAACTCACCGCCTACGCCACCAGGCGCGCGCACCAGGGACACGGGGCGTCCTTTCAAATGCTCCATCATCAAACTACCCACCAGCGCGTAATAGCGCACCAGATCGAGCTTGGTGGCGCCGCTGTCGGCATCGATCACGCGGTCACCGTTGGTGATTTTCAGGCTGGCCGGCAGTTTGCCCTGGGGTGCTGCCGGCTCCTCCGCCTGCGCGACATGTGCTGCCTTCTCGCGGCTGATTTTCGATGCACTCTTGTCGCTGCGCAGACCATGAAACACGGCGTGCCGGACCGAGCCCGCGCTGGTCCACTCGGCAAAACTGACTTCGGCAATCAACTTCGGCTTGACCCAGTGGTGCTTGCGCCCGGCCACCGCTTTCGGTGGAAAGGGGCTGACATCGGTCACCAGTGCATCGAGCTTCTTTTTCAAGTCACGCAAACTGGCTTCGTTAAAGCCCGTGCCCACATTGCCTGCGTATTGCAAGACGCCGTGCTCGTCATGGGTGCCCAGCAGCAGGGCCCCGATGCCGACACGTGAACCCTGGGGATCGGTGAAGCCGCCGATCACGAACTCCTGCCGCTGCCCGCATTTGAGCTTGATCCAGTCGGCCGAACGCCTCTCGACGTAGCGCGAGTCACGCCGTTTGCCTATCACGCCTTCCAGTCCAAGCTTGCAGGCGGCCGTGACCAGTTGATCGGGATTGGTACCGAATTCTTCGCTAAAGCGCAGTGCGTCCGACTTGGCCTTGGCCAGCACTTTCTTGAGCAGGGCGCGGCGCGCTTCGAGCGGCTCTTCGCGCAGATCACGTCCATCAAGATAGGGCGCGTCAAACAGAAAGTACACGATGGCGGCCGTATCGCTGCCATCAAAGGCCAGTTGCAGCAGCCCGAAATTGGGTCGGCCGTTTTCATCGTGGACCACGATTTCGCCATCGTACCAGCCGTCCGGCAGCTTGGCGCCGGTCATGGCCGCATGCAGTGTCGCCAGCTTGTGACTCCAGTCGTGGCCATTGCGCGTGAACAGTTTGACCTGCCCCGCCTCGACCCGCGCCAGCAAGCGATAGCCGTCGAATTTGATTTCAAAGATCCAGTCGGCAGGGTTGGCAGGCGGCGCGTCCACCAGGGTGGCCAATTCGGGCTTGAAGCTCTCCGGCAGTGCTGCTTTGGGCGCGGCGCTCGCTGCACGTGCTGCCGGCCTGGCCTTGGCCCTGACCTTTTCTGTCGCGGGCATGGGCAGGGCCTTCACGCTGTCCGGCATCTCGTCAACGACCGAAAATTGCGCCGCTGGCCGCGCCAGATCGTCCTTCTCCTTGATCAGCAACCAGGGCTCCTGCTTTTCGCCCTTGCCCTTCATGCGCACCAGTACCCATTTGCCGCGCATCTTGTGGCCGTGCAGCTCGAACTTGAGATTGCCGTCGCGGTAGCCTTGATGCGGATCGTCCAGCGGCTGCCAGCTTCCCTTGTCCCAGATGATGACCTTGCCGGCGCCGTACTGCTTTTCGGGAATCGTGCCTTCGAAATCGGAATAGGAAATGGGATGGTCCTCAACGTGGACCGCCATGCGCTTGTCCTTGGGGTCATAGCTCGGACCTTTTGGTACTGCCCAGCTTTTCATCGTGCCATCGAGCTCCAGCCGAAAATCGTAGTGCAGACGGCTGGCCCAATGTTTTTGAATCACAAAGCTGAGCGCGCCTTTGCCGGCCTGCCCGCCCTCCTCCGGTTCCGAGGTGACAGAAAAGTTGCGCTTGGACTTATAGAGTTTCAATGGGTCAGCCATGGCAGGTCACCGTGGAAAGAAATACTGCCAGTCTAGGACGAGGTGGCGCGCGCGACCGTTCGTCAGCTAACCGAGCCATGTTGTAAGCAGTTGTAATTGCGCGTCAACGCAATCACGGCGGGTCGCGTTTGTGACAGTGCAGCACTCAAAAAGCAAGCTCCACCATATAAAACCCGTTAAAGGAAACATCATGAACAAAGTTATCGCTACCCTGATCGCCGGCCTGTTTGCAACTGCAGCCTTTGCACAGACCCCTGCTGTTCCTGCAACGCCAGCAAAACCAGCTGCCGTAGTGACCCCAGCGACCCCAGCTGTTGCAAAAGCTGCCGCCAAGGAAGAAAAAGCAGTTGCCAAGGCAGATGCCAAAGAAATGAAAGCCGATGCCAAAGCCGACACCAAGGTCGCCAAGGCCAACGCCGACGCCACCGCGGATACCGCTGTCGCCAAGGCAGACGCTACCAAGGCCAAAGCCAAGGCACACCGCAAGTCAAGCAAGGCAAAAGCTGCTGCCGCTGAGAAAAAAGCATCGGCTGTTGCTGACGCAACCAAAGACGCAGCCGGCAAATAATTTGCCCGCATAGTCGGCAGAAAAAAAGAGGCAGACTTTCGGGTCTGCCTCTTTTTTTCATTGGTCGATCGCCTTGATGCGTTCTCGGGTCGTGTCAGGGACCGGATAATCGGGATAGGCCTTGCGAAATACCCGCCATTGCGTCAACGCTTCCTTGTCCTTGCCGCCAGCGAGCAGCGCCTCGATTGTGACCAACCACTGTGACGGCGGCGCGAGCTGGTCGATTTTCTTGGCTGTGGACTCGGCCGAACGCGACTCATTGCGGGCCGCGTAGCCGGACTGGAGGTCGGCTTTCTCGCTCGCCGCCGGCCTGCCCGCGCTCGCCACCACGGGTGCTGCCACAATCGGCGCGGGCGGTGCGGCTAGCGGCGCCGGCATTGCGGGCGCCGGCATCGGTTTGGCCAGGACAGCCGTATCACGTTCGCGCGGCCGGCTCTCCGGGGTCTGCGCGCGTGCCATGTCGCTGGCATAGGCGTCCCTATCCCCAATTTGCGCCCGTGCCTCGGCCAGCGGCTGGGACGGTGCACGTGCCACGGGCGAGGTGGCTTGCGGCGCCGGCGCCACCGCCTCGACAGCTGGCGCAGCGGGCGCGCCGGGATAGCTTGGCACTGGCGCCGCGATCTCGGCCAGGGGCGGAGGTGGCGCTGCAGCTACTGCTGCCGGCGCCGGTGCAGAATTCATGGCCGCAGGCAGGTCGCGAGCTGGCTCTTCGAGCGCGACCTTTGGCGGCGCTTGCGGCGCTTGCAGAATGAGGGCCGTTTCTTCAGCAGGCAGCGCCAGGCCCGGTTCAAACTGGGCGCTCTGGCGATAGGTCTGCAGCGCGAACAGGCCGGTGACCATGGTCGCGGCTATCCCGGCTGGCACACGCCAGCGCCAACTGAGGCGGCGCAGTCCCGCCACCGGCCTGGCCGGCCCCGGGTCATTGGCCGCGACCGGGCGCGCGTCCTGCGCCATCAGCTCACGCGCCTGCTGCAGGATCGCCGCGTCCAGGGCTGCGCTGGGGACAGCCGCTGGCAGCGCCTGCAAACGGCGCGACAAGGCGTCCTCCCCCTTGAGGAAGGCGTCGAATTCGGCGTCGTCGCTCATGTCATCCTTGTTCACTCAGACTCCCTTCGCGCAGCTTGCGCATCGCATAGCGCAGGCGACTCTTGACCGTTTCCACGGGCGCGTTCACGACATCGGCAATCTCATCCAGGCTCATGCCGCTGAACTGTTGCAGCACCAGGGCCTCCTTTTGCTCGCTTGGCAAGGCGGCCAATGCCTGATGCAGGCTTTCCTCACGCTGCTTCACGGCCAGCACGGCATCGGGCGTGAGCACATCCTGCGCCGCATCGGCCAGCGCGTCAAACACGTCACGCCCATCCGTGCCGGTGCCCATATCGGCCGCCAGCAGCGGCACCTGCTGACGTACCAGGTCCAACAGGCGGTTACGGGCAATCTGATACAGGTAGGTGCGAAAGCTGGCGTCGGGCTGATAGCGCTGGCGCGCATGGTGCAGATTGGCCCAGCTATCCTGCAGCACTTCGTCTACCCAGTCCGCACGCGGCGAGCGCCATGCGATGAAGCGGTACAGGCCGACCCGATGGCGAGCGTACAGCTCCTCGAATGCGCGCAGGTCGCCATCGCGGTAGCGCAGCATCAGTTCTTCGTCGGAAACGTGGGGGGCCATGGACCGTCATTGTATAGCCGCAGCGAAAAACATGGCAGAACAAAAACAGTCCTTGCCACAAAGATGATCTGTCAGAAACTTTTACACAATGTTATACAAAATTCTAGTGAATTATGCAATTACCGTGCAAAAACAATAACTTAGGCGAGCTGGCATGGCGTTTGCTACAACGTTGATGTAAGTCAAACATTGGTAGTTTAACCTTTAGATATAACGCACACTATGAAACTCAAAACCATTGCTTCGATCGCGGCTCTCAGCTTGACGATGTCGGCAGCTAGCGCTGCCAACTTCTCGTTCACGGGCAACTTCACCCATGACAACGACGTGCAACTGTTCCACTTCACGGTCGGATCCAATTCCTCCGTTGGCCTGCGCAGCTGGTCCTACGCTGGCGGCACCAATGCCAATGGCGCCGACATCGCACGCGGCGGCTTCGATCCTATTCTGGCCCTGTTCAATTCGAGCGGCGTGCGCATCGGCGAACAAGACGATGCCCTTTGCCCGAATGTGGCGGCCGACACGGTGACCCACCAATGCTGGGACACCTTCTTCACGACCAATCTGGCCGCTGGCGACTACACGGTCACCATCCAGCAATTTGATAATTTTTCGGTCGGCCCCAACCTCTCGAACGGCTTTGCCTTTGACGGCGCCTCGCATGAAAACTTCCGCAATGGCTATGTAGACGCTGCCAGCAACAAGCGCGATGCACACTGGGCTTTCGACATCCTAAACGTGAACGATGCCAGCGTTCCGAATCCAGTACCAGAACCAGCATCGCTGGCTCTCCTGGGCCTGGGCCTGGCCGGTGTTGCCGCTGCTCGCCGCCGCAAAGCTGCTTAAATAGCCGCTCGCGATAAAAAGCCGCCCCGGGCAAGATGCCCGGGGCGGCTTTTTTCATGTCCTCGCCCACCACCGCGTCGTCCTCGCCCACCCACCTCGTCGTCCTCGCCCACCACCTTGTCGTCCTCGCCCACCACCTCGTCGTCCTCGCGAAAGCGGGGACCCCTGCTGAGGCGAACTAAGTATAGGTCCCCGCATGCGCGAGGACGACGGGTTAGCAACTATGCAAGGACGATGGGTCAACAACTATTCGAGGACGACGGGTTAACAACTATGTGAGGACAACGGGCTGATAGACATCAGCAAATTTAAATTTTCTGGCAAAAAGTAAAAATCGCTTATTCCCAGCCACCGCCTAGCGAGCGTATCAAGGCCACGGTCGTCACCGCCCGGCTGCCGCGCAACTGTACCGCGCTGCGCTCGACCGCTGCCAGATTGCGCTGCGCGTCGAGCAGATCGAGATAACTCGAGCGCCCTGCCGCGTACAGCTTCTGCGCCAGGTCTGCCGAGCGACGCGCTGCCACCACCGCCACATCAAGCTGCTCTGCCTGACCGCCCAAAATGCGCAAGCCTGCCAGATTGTCTTCAACCTCGGCGAACGCCACCAGCACGTTCTGGCGATACGCCGCCACCGACTCTTCCAGCACCGCTTCGCTGCGCGCGATATTGGCCTTGTTGCGCCCACCATCAAGTAGCGGCATCGACATCAAGGCTCCGACCACCCACGAGTGCGCGCTCCACTTGAACAGGTTCGATGCGCTGGCCGTATCGGTGCCGACCGCGCCATTGAGCAGCACTGCCGGGAACATGGCCGACCTGGCGGCACCGATGCGCGCGTTCGAGGCAATCATGGCGCGCTGGGCCGCTGTCACGTCGGGACGACGCTCGAGCAGCTTGGACGGCAGCCCTGCCGGGATGACCGGCAGCAGGCCAGCCTCCGGCAACGGGCTCGCGTCGGCGCTGAACATGGCAGCAGGCTTACCCAGCAAGACCGCCAGCGCATGCTCATTCTGCACACGTTGACGCTGCAAGCCAATCGCCTCAGCCTTGGCGCTGGCCAGCTCGGTCTTGGCGCGCGCCAGGTCGAATTCGCCAATGTCGCCATTGTCGTAGCGGCTCTGGTTCACTTTCACGCCCTGGACCCGCAGTTGGACTGCCTGCTCCAGCGTTGCCAGCTCCGCATCCGTTTCGCGCAGGCGGAAATAGGTCTGCGCCACGTCGGCCTGCAGGGACAGCAGCACTGACTTGTAGGTCGCCTCAGACGCGGCGGCATCGGCCTTCGCCGCATTGACGCTGGCGCCCACACGGCCGAACAAATCAACTTCGTAACTGGCCGTCAAGCGTGCCTGGTACTGGTTCGCCGGCGCCACGTCTTGGGCGCCACTGCGCTGCGCACCAATCGAGGCGCCGATTTGCGGACTGCGATCCGACTCGGCCAGGCCGGCAAGCGCCCTGGCCTGCTTGACGCGTGCCGCCGCAACGGCCAGGCTGGCGTTGGCACGGGTGGCTTCGTCGATCAGGCCAGTCAAGACCGGATCGTTGAACGCCAACCACCACGCGCCACGCGCCTGGGCTTCAGCCGGCTGCGCCACTTTCCAGCGTGTGCCGTCCGGCGCTTCCTTGAATGCCGAGGGCATGTCGATGGCAGGCTGTTTCAATACCGGCACCTGGGAGCAGGCGACCAGCAACAGGGCTGCCAGCAGCGGTGCAATACGATGTGCAAACTTGTTCATCAAATGGCTCCTTCAATCGCGATGGCCCGTGGTGCAGCCGATTTCTTTTCCAGGCTGCGTGCGAAGGTGCGCAGCAAAACATAGAACACTGGTGTCAGGAACAGACCAAAGAAGGTCACGCCCAGCATGCCGCCAAACACCGCCACGCCCATCGCATGACGCATCTCGGCGCCAGCACCGCTGGAGAACACCAGTGGCACCACACCCATGATGAAGGCGATCGACGTCATCAGGATCGGACGCAGACGCAGACGGCAAGCTTCCAGCGCCGCTTCCACCACGGTGCGGCCATGGTCTTCCAGTTCGCGGGCAAATTCGACGATCAGGATCGCATTCTTGGACGCCAGTCCCACCAGCACAAAGAGCGCAATCTGGGTAAAGATATTGTTGTCGCCACCGGTCAGCTTCACGCCAATCAGGGCGCACAGGATCGACATCGGCACGATCAAAATCACCGCCAGCGGCAGGGTCCAGCTTTCGTACTGGGCGGCGAGCACCAGGAACACCAGCAGTACGCACAGCGGGAACACCAGCACCATCGTATTACCTGACAAAATCTCCTGATAGGTCAGATCGGTCCACTCGAAGCTCACGCCTTTAGGCAGCACTTCGGCGGCGATCTTCTCCAGCGCGGCCTGGGCCTGGCCGGACGACACGCCAGGGGCGGCGCCACCATTGATGTCCGCCGAGACGTAGCCGTTGTAACGCTGCACGCGGTCCGGACCATAGCTGTCTTTTACGCGCATCAGCGACGACAGCGGAATCATTTCGCCCTTGTCGCTGCGTACCTTGAGCTGGGCGATCTGGTCAGCCTGCGAGCGAAACTGCGCGTCGGCCTGCACCCGCACCTGGTAGGTACGACCAAACTGGTTGAAGTCATTCACGTACAGCGAACCGAGATTGATCTGCAAGGTCTGGTAGATGGTTGCCAGCGGCACGCCCAATTGCTTGGCCTTGACGCGATCCACGTCGGCAAACAGCTGCGGCACATTGATCTGGAAGCTGGAAAACACGCCAGCCAATTTCGGATCCTGCCACGCCTTGCCCTGCAGCGCCTTGACCGAGGCATACAGCTCGTCATAGCCCACGTTGGCGCGGTCTTCCACCATCATCTTGAAGCCGCCGATGGTACCCAGGCCATTGACTGGCGGTGGCGGGAACACCATGATGAAGGCGTCCTGGATGCTGCCCAGGCGCTTGTTGATTTCAGCGGCGATCTCGGGACCGGACTGGCCCTTGCCGGTGCGCTGGTCAAATGGCTTGAGCGACGTGAAGACGATGCCGGCGTTTGGCGCATTGGTAAAACCGTTGATCGACAAGCCAGGGAAGGCAATCGACGACTCCACGCCTGGCACTTGCGACGCGATTTCCGACATCTTGCGAATCACTGCGTCGGTGCGGTCCAGCGAGGCAGCGTCAGGCAATTGCGCAAAACCCACCAGGTACTGCTTGTCCTGGGCTGGCACAAAGCCACTAGGCACCGCCTTGAACATGAACACGGCAGCGATTGCGAGCAGCACGTACACGCCCACTGCAGCTGATTTGCGCTTCAGGACACCATTGACACCACCTTCGTAACGGGTCGATGCGCGGCCGAAGAAGCGGTTGAACCAGGCGAAGAAGCCGCCAAAGACCTTGTCCATGCCGCGTGTGAGCGCGTCTTTCGGCGCGTCGTGCGGCTTGAGCAAGGCGGCTGCCAAGGCCGGCGACAGGGTCAGCGAGCTAAATGCCGAAATGACGGTCGAAATAGCAATCGTCAGTGCAAACTGGCGATAGAACTGTCCCGACAAGCCGGACACAAACGCGATTGGCACAAACACGGCGCACAGCACGAGGGCGATGGCGATGATGGGGCCACTGACTTCCTTCATTGCCTGCACGGTGGCGTCAAATGGACTGAGGCCAGAGGCGATATTACGCTCCACGTTTTCCACCACCACGATGGCGTCATCAACCACGATCCCGATGGCCAGCACAAGGCCGAACAGCGACAGGGTATTGATCGAAAAGCCAAAGCCGAGCATCACCGCAAAGGTACCAATGATCGATACCGGCACCGCCACCAGGGGAATGATGGAGGCGCGCCAGGTTTGCAGGAAGATGATCACCACCAGCACCACCAGGGCGACTGCTTCAAGCAAGGTGTGAATCACGGCGCGAATCGATTCACGCACAAACTGGGTCGGGTCGTACACGACCGAGTAGTCCACGCCTTCCGGGAAGTCCTTTTTCAGCTCCGCCATCTTGGCGCGCACATCGGCCGACAGTTGCAAGGCGTTGGCGCCTGGTGCTTCAAACACCGCAATGGCGGCCGCCGATTTGTTATTCAACAGCGAACGCAAGGCGTAAGAATTGGAACCGAGCTCCAGGCGAGCCACATCGCGCAGATGCGTGATGGCGCCGTCAGTACCGGTGCGTACGATGATGTCGCCAAATTCCTCGATCGAGGTCAAACGGCCCTGGGTGTTGACGGTCAATTGGAACTCGGCGTTCTTGGACGGCGAAGCGCCCACCACGCCGGCAGCTACCTGCACGTTCTGTTCACGGATGGCGCCCACCACGTCGGAGGCGGTCATGCCGCGCGCTGCGACCTTTTGCGGGTCGAGCCAGACACGC
>JBJMVX010000029.1:0-13508 GCA_045810445.1 Massilia sp. | reverse complement strand
GCTGGGCGAGTCAGTGGGGTTGATCACGGACGGGCGCTTCTCGGGCGGCACCTGGGGCATGGTGGTCGGGCACGTGTCGCCGGAAGCCTACGAGGGCGGCACCATCGGGCTGGTGCAGGAAGGCGACTCGGTCACCATCGACGCGCATCAGCAATTGATACAGCTAAATGTCGCTGACGAAGAAATTGAGCGTCGGCGCGCGGCCTGGGTGAAACCTGCGCCGCGCTACACGCGGGGCGTGCTGGCCAAATTTGCGATCCTGGCATCGAGTGCCAGCAAGGGCGCCGTCACTGGCTAAGACCAGGTCGGGGTCAGGCGCTGAAAGTGCTTGCAACTTTTAGCGATCTGACCCCGCTCGTGTTTGCAGTTATTTCTTTTTGTCGAAGGTGTTTTTCAGGCGGGCCTGACGACGCTGTTCGTCGAGGTCGAAGGCTTTTTTCTTGTCCAGGCCGAAGATTTTTTCCACCCATTCGAACCAGATGAAAGCAATGATCATGAGCCCGAACACCCACCACCACGACATCTCGCTAAACTTCCAGACTTCGAAGTATTTCAATAATCCCAAAGTGACGAACAAGATAATAATTGGCATGGAAGCTCCTGTAGAACATGCATCTTACAAATAATTGCTCCGATTGTGGCGCTTAATCGTCCGCGCGGCAAGTTGCCGTGGTCAACCGCTGTCCCCCCTCAAGCGTTAGTGCTGTGACAGTCCATCTTGGACAGCCCGCAAACGCGGTAGAATGATTGCAATGTCATCCTGGAGAATCCCATGAAACGTTCGTTGATGTTGTGTATGGTGTTGTCGGCGCTGGTGTCCAGCGGTGCAATGGCCAACGCCGATCTGGCCAAGGCTAAAAATTGCATGTCCTGCCACGCGATTGCCACCAAGCTGGTTGGCCCTGCCTATAAAGATGTGGCTGCCAAATACGCTGGGCAGAAGGATGCCGAGAACAAGTTGACCGCCAAGGTCATGAAAGGTGGCTCCGGTTCCTGGGGCGCCGTTCCGATGCCAGCCAACCCGCAGGTGACGGAAGCGGAAGCACGCACCCTGGTCAAGTGGGTGTTGTCGCAGAAATAAGCATCGCCTGGTCAATAAAAAACGCGCTGTTCTCAGCGCGTTTTTTTTCGTCCTTGCACTGGCCGTCCACGCGTTGTGCGGGGACGGCGGGCCGGTCAATGCTTACTTGATCACTTCCATCTTGGTACGCTTGCCGCCCTTGTAGGTGTACAGGGTCAGCGCGCCATCCTTGATGTCGCCCTTGTCGTCAAACTGGATCAGACCGGTCACGCCCTGGTACTTGATCTTTTTCAATTCAGGCAGGTACTTGGCCGGATCCGACGATTTGGCATTGACCATGGCCTGGGCCATCACCATCACCGAGTCGTAGACATACGGCGCGTACAACTGCACGTCGACGTTGAAGCGCTTCTTGAAACGGGCCGAAAAGTCGGCGAACACTTTTTCCTGAGGACCAGCCACGCCGCCTGCTTCCGCACAGGTGACATTGCCTTCGCCCAGGCCGTCGCCAGCCAGGCGGATCATCGCTTCGGTACAAACGCCGTCGCCGCCCATGAACTTGGCATTGATGCCCAGTGCCTTCATTTGCTTGAGCATCGGGCCGCCCACCGCGTCCATGCCGCCGAAGAAGACCAGGTCAGGCTTCTTCGCTTTCAGGGAGGTCAGGATGGCGGTAAAGTCCGTTGCCTTGTCGGTGGTGAATTCCTTGGCAATGATCTTCACGCCAGGACCGGTCGCGCTCTTGACGAATTCGCCGGCAACGCCCTGGCCGTAGGCCGTGCGGTCGTCGATCACGGCAATGTTCTTGGCGCCCAACTTGGTGACTGCGTATTTACCGAGCGTGCCGCCCAGCTTGTTGTCATTGGCAACGACGCGGAAGGCGCCAGGGAAGCCTTGCTTGGTGTACATCGGCTGGGTCGACGATGGGGAAATCTGGGGAATGCCGGCATCGTTGTAGATTTTCGACGCAGGCACGGTGGTGCCCGAGTTCAGGTGGCCGATCACGCCTTGCACGTGGGCGTCGACCAGCTTTTGCGCCACTGCCGTGCCTTGTTTTGGATCGGCGCCGTCGTCTTCGGTGACCAGCTCAAACTTGACCTTCTTGCCATTGATCATGGTGCCCTTGGCGTTGAGCTCTTCCACAGCCAGCTTGGCGCCGTTTTCATTGTCCTTGCCCAGGTGGGCGCTAGGGCCGGAGATCGGGCCGACGTGGCCGATTTTGACGATCTCGTCAGCGCTGGCGCTGCCGGCAAAGGCCAGGGCGATGGCTAGTGGAATGAGTTTGGTCGTGAACTGCATATGCATTCTCCAATGGATTGAAACAACAACAGCGCTTATGGCGCCGCTCAAATTTTCGCGTAGGGCAAAAGGTACAACAAATTGCCCGCTTCTCAAAGCCGATTGTGGCGTGACAGGCGAGTATCGACCGCTTGGGCTTGTAAACGACCATGGCGCGCGTCCGGTGGACCGGGCCGCGCGCCATCTTGTAAGCAGTTGCAAGCCGGAAGGGCCGGCCTCAGGTCTTCAGTGTTTGCAAATGGGTAATTTCTTGGGCCACGGCACGCACCACGATTTTTTCGATGGTTTGCTGCAGGCCGACCCGGATTTCTTCGGTCAGGCCGCTGACGGCTTCCTTGAGCACCGCTTCCATGCTGTCGCGCAGGCGCTGTTCGAGGACGAAGTCGACCCGTCCCTGCAATTG
This sequence comes from Massilia sp., assembly GCA_045810445.1. Lineage (GTDB taxonomy): Bacteria > Pseudomonadota > Gammaproteobacteria > Burkholderiales > Burkholderiaceae_D > Telluria_A. The sequence continues at coordinate 10,785 of JBJMVX010000029.1, read as the reverse complement.
CTGCAAGATGCGTTCGGCGAGCCGGCGTTCGAGCAATTGCCACTCAGGGTCGTTGAGCTTGCCGATTGCCTCGGTGTCCAGGTCCGACAGGCGGCGTTCGGGCACGGCGCTTGGCGCCGGCTCGGTCGCCTGGGCGGGGGCCGCTGCCGGCTTGTCGCTAAATACTTCCGTCAACACCGGGATATTGTGATCGAACGCGGGCGTCTGGCTCATGGTCACGTCGCTACAAAATGGGTTAAAGGATAGGCCTGCTGCTTGTAAGCACTGTAGCGCGTGCGGCCAGCGGCAGCGTCGTCTGCGTCAATGGAAATGATTTCGAAGACGCGCTGAAAACGGTCCAGCTGCGCCGGCGTGCTGCGGGTCAGGTTGACCAGCATGTCGTAATGGGGAAACTCGCCATCCATATTGCTGGTAACGATGATGGGGGAGACTCCCGCCAGTTCGCTATCGGCCAGGGCGTGCGGCAGGAAATCGGTCTCGCCCACAGTCCACAAGCCTGCGTCCAGGGCCGCCGCCTGGGCCGCGTCTTGCGCCAGCAGCACCAGCTTGCCGCGCGCGCCGTAGGCCTTGCGGGCCAGACGGCAGGCGTAGCTGACTTTGTCCGAGATATTCGTATGAAAGTCGATGCGCGTCATGGACTCGCTCAAAACCGGAAACCGGGCGGCGCGGTCGGCGCTGGTGCCTGGGGCTCTGGCGCTGCCCGCACAGGCGCTTCTGCGGGTGCGGCCTCGGGCTCGCTGGCACGTGGCGCTGGCGGTGCGGCCGGCGCCGCCGCCGAGTATTGATAATTGCTCGGCAAGGCTTTGGTGGCAGGATACTGGGCCGAGGTGAGCATGCTGCCCCATTGGGTGGCGTCGAAACCGGCCATCTTGGCGCTGCCGATGGTGATGTAAGGCAGGCTGCCGTCACCGCCCACCGCTTTGAGACGGTCCAGGTCTGCATCGGTCTTGACGGTTTTTTCCGCGAACGGGATGCCGCGCGCGCGCAGGAAGCTGCGCCCGGCGTCGCAGCCGGTGCACGCGCTGTCGGTGTACAGGGTCACCGGGGCACGCTTCATCGCGTTTTGCAGGGCATACGGCAGGTCCGATGCTGGCGTGGCGCTGTTGGCGCCCTTGACCGTGCCTGTCGATTTGGCATTGTCTGGCGGCGGTGTATCGCTGAAATGGGTCTTGCCATTGGCGTCCACCCATTTATACAGTTGCGCGCTGGCGCTGCCTGCGCACAGCAACAGGGCCAGGCCCAGGAGGGCGCCGCGGCCCAGCATCGATGTCGTCATTACAGTCATGTTTTCTCCTGCGGGCATGGCGTTCAGGATGCCATGCCACTGTGTCGCAACAGCGCGTCTATGCTCGGCTCGCGGCCACGGAAGGCCTTGAAGGAGTCGAGCGCAGGACGCGAACCACCGACGGCGAGAATCTCTCGCTGAAAACGTTTGCCGGTTTCCTCGGACAGGGCGCCACCGCCGGCCGCCACGGCTTCCTCGAAAGCGGCGTAGGCGTCGGCGGACAACACTTCTGCCCACTTGTAGCTATAGTACCCGGCGGCGTATCCGCCTGCAAAAATATGTCCAAACGCGTGTTGGAAACGGTTAAATGCAGGCGGCATCATCACGGAAAACTGTTCGCGCACTTCATTGATCAAGGCTTGCACCGATTTGGCGCTGGCCGGGTCGTAGTCATAATGCAAATGCATATCGACCAGCGAGAACTCCACCTGGCGCAGGGTTTGCATGCCGGATTGGAAATTTTTCGCCGCCATCATCTTGTCGTAAAGCGCACGCGGCAGGGGTTCGCCCGTGTCCACGTGGGCCGTCAGATGTTGCAACACATCCCATTCCCAGCAAAAGTTTTCCATGAATTGAGACGGCAGTTCCACCGCGTCCCACTCGACGCCCGCGATGCCGGACACGCCAATCTCGTCGATCTGGGTCAGCATGTGGTGCAGGCCGTGGCCAAACTCGTGGAACAGGGTGGTCACTTCGTCATGCGTGAACAGCGAAGGCTGGAGCTGGCCGTCGAGGATCGCTGGCGGCGTGAAATTGCAGGTCAGGTAGGCGACTGGCGTCTGGACCGTGCCATTGCCCGTCAGGCGACGTCCGCGCGCGTCATCCATCCAGGCGCCGCCACTCTTGCCCGCGCGTGCATACAGGTCCAGGTAGAACTGGCCCACCAGCTTGCCGTCGCGCTCAATGCGGTAGAAACGCACGTCCGGATGCCAGACTGGCGCGCTGTCGTCCTTGATGTCGACCGAGAACAGGCTTTGCACCAGGCGGAACAGGCCGGACACCACTTTCGGTTCCGGGAAATATTGCTTCACTTCCTGTGCCGAAAACGCGTAGCGGCGCTCGCGCAGCTTTTCCGAGGCGTAGGTCAGGTCCCAGGCTTCCAGCTTTTCAATGCCCAGTTCGCTGCTGGCAAAGGCGCGCAGCTCGGCCAGGTCCTGTTCCGCGTACGGACGGGCGCGCCGTGCCAGGTCTTCCAGGAAGCGAATGACGTGCTCGGGGCTTTGCGCCATTTTCGGCACCAGCGACACTTCGGCGAAGTTGCTGTAGTCGAGCAGTTTGGCTTCTTCGTTGCGCAGCTTGAGCAGGGTGGCGATATTGCTGGTGTTGTCCCAGTTTTCCAGCTGACTAAACACAGTGCCCATGTCCGAGGCCTTGGTGGCGCTGGCGCGGTAGATGGTCTCGCGCAAGGGGCGGTGGTCGGCAAATTGCAGGATAGGGAAGTAAGACGGGAAATGCAGGCTGAACTGGTAGCCTTGCTTGCCGTCTTTTTCGGCGGCGGCACGCGCGGCCAGCTTCACGTCTTCCGGCAGGCCTGCCAGTTCCGCTTCGTCGGTGACCAGGAGCTTGTAGTCATTCGTTGCGTCGAGCACGTTTTCCGAGAAGCGCGTGGACACGGCCGCATGCTGCTCCTGGATCGCGGCAAAGCGTTCCTTTTTCTCGGGCGGCAGTTCAGCCCCGCCCAGGCGGAAGTCGCGCAAGGCATTGCCGATGATGGTCTTGCGCGCATCCGACAGGCCGGCGTAGTCGGCACTGGCGGCGATGGCCTTGTACTTGGCGAACAGCGCTTCATTTTGCGACAGCGCAGTCCAGAATTCGGTCACGCGCGGCTGGTTTTCGTTGTACACGGCGCGCAGTTCGGGCGTATCGACCACGCTATTGAGGTGGTTGACGATGCCCCAGGCGCGACCCAGGCGCTCGGTGGCGTTTTCCAGCGGGGTGACAAAATTATCCCAGCTCACTTGGTCGCTCGGCGCTTCGAGGGCCTTGACCACGGCAGTGGCGTCAGCAATCAGTTGCGTGACAGCCGGGGTGACATGCTCGGGGCGGATCAGGTCGAAATGCGGCAGGCCGCTGAAATCGAGGAGGGGGTTGGTGGTGCTGCTCGTTGCGGTGCTCATTGCGCTCTCTCCAAAATCATCGTGCGGCCTTCATGGCAGGCCGCGGTTTATGTGCGTTCAGCTGCTTCAACCGTGTTCATCAACAGCATGGTAATCGTCATCGGGCCCACGCCACCGGGCACAGGGGTGATGTGAGCGGCCACTTCGCGTACGCCAGCCGTGTCCACATCGCCGCACAGTTTGCCGTGGTCGTCGCGGTTCATGCCCACATCAATCACGATGGCACCCGGTTTGACCATATCGGCGGTCAGCGTATTGCGGCGCCCCACGGCGGCCACGACCACGTCGGCCTGGCGCGTGTGGTAAGCCAGGTCCGGTGTGGCACTGTGGCATATGGTCACGGTGGCATTCGCTTGCAAGAGCAGCAGGGCCATCGGTTTGCCAACGGTGTTGCTGCGGCCAATGACCACGGCATGCTTGCCGCGCAAATCGTAGCCTGTGCTTTCGATTAATTTCATGCAGCCATAGGGCGTGCACGGGCGAAACCCTGCCAGGCCGGTCATCAGTTCACCAGCGGAGAGCACCGAGTAACCATCCACATCCTTGGTGGTCGAAATCGCTTCGATCACCTTGTGCGGATTGATGTGCTTGGGCAAAGGCATCTGCACCAGGATGCCGTGGATGGCCGGGTCAGCATTTAAGGACGCGATGCGGTCCAACAGGGCAGCCTCCGACAGATCGGCGTCGTATTTTTCCAGCAGCGAGTGGAAACCCACGTCCGCGCAAGCCTTCACCTTGTTGCGCACATAGACCTGGCTGGCTGGATCTTCGCCCACCAGGATCACGGCCAGGCCGGGCTGCTTGCCCTTGGCGGTGAGCGCTGCAGCGCGCTGGCCGATCTCGGCGCGCAGTTGTTGGGAGAGGAGGACGCCATCGATCAGTTGTGCGGACATGATTGTTTTAGCCGGAAGAAGGGGAAAGCAAGATTATAAGGCGCGGGGCGCGATTGCGGGCGGGACCGGGCTGTGTCGCGGCGTCTTGCCAGACCGGCTCCCCAAGGCCAGGAACCCGTAAATGGCCACCATTTTTCATAATATGGAACGTTATATCGCAATTTGAAAAAGCCTGAAAACGCTGTTAGAATCCATGCACTAATTTGAGTAATGGTAAATTGTCAGCAAAAAACGTCCTTGTCACGATGGATGCATCGGGCAGGGCACCTACAAAGGAGACGTATTCATGTCAGCTCAACTCGACCAGTTGACGGCCCAAGCCGCCATCGATCCCGACACGCTCGAAACCCGCGAGTGGCTCGACGCCCTCGAAACAGTCCTCGAAAACGAGGGCCCCGAGCGCGCCCACTACCTGATGGAACGACTGGTTGACCTGGCACGCCGCCGCGGCGCCTCGATTCCGTTTTCCAGCAACACCGCCTACGTCAACACCATCCCTGTGAGCCAGGAAACCCACAGCCCTGGCAACCTCGAATTCGAAGAACGCCTGCGCTCCTGGATGCGCTGGAACGCCATGGCCATGGTGGTCAAGGCCAACCGCGCCGATGGTGATCTGGGCGGCCACCTGTCGAGCTTTGCCTCGCTGGCCAACATGCTGGGCATCGGCTTTAACCATTTCTGGCATGCGCCAACGGCCGACCATGGCGGCGACCTGCTGTACATCCAGGGCCACTCCTCGCCGGGCGTGTACGCACGCGCCTTCCTCGAAGGCCGCCTGAGCGAAGACCAGATGATCAACTTCCGCAAGGAAGTCGATGGCAAGGGACTCTCGTCTTACCCGCACCCGAAACTGATGCCCAAGTTCTGGCAGTTCCCGACCGTGTCGATGGGCCTGGGCCCGCACATGGCGATCTACCAGGCGCGCTTTCTCAAGTACCTGCACGCACGCGGCATCGCCAAGACCGACAACCGCAAGGTCTGGGCCTTCTGCGGCGACGGCGAGATGGACGAGCCGGAGTCGCTCGGCGCCATCGGCTTGGCTGCGCGCGACATGCTCGACAACCTGGTCATTGTGGTCAACTGCAATCTGCAGCGTCTGGACGGCCCGGTGCGCGGCAACGGCAAAATCATCCAGGAGCTGGAAGGCGAATTCCGTGGCGCTGGCTGGAACGTCGTCAAAGTCATCTGGGGCCCGGGCTGGGACGCCCTGCTGGCCCAGGACAAGGATGGCATTTTGCAGCGCGTGATGATGGAAACCGTCGACGGCGAATACCAGAACTACAAGGCCAAGGATGGCGCTTACGTGCGCAAGCATTTCTTCGGCAAGCATCCAAAGCTGCTGGAAATGGTCGCCAACATGAGTGACGACGACATCTGGCGCCTGACCCGCGGCGGCCATGATCCGCACAAGATCTACGCGGCCTTCAAGGTAGCCCAGGAAACCAAGGGCCAGCCTACCGTGCTGCTGGTGAAAACCATCAAGGGCTTCGGCATGGGCAAGTCTGGCGAAGCGCGTAACACGGCGCACCAGACCAAAAAGCTGGACGATGAAGCCATCCGCGCCATGCGCGACCGCTTCTCCATCCCTATCCCGGACGACAAGCTGGCCGAAATCCCTTTCTTCAAGCCGGCCGACGACGCGCCTGAAATGGTCTACCTGCACGAGCGCCGCAAGGCCCTGGGCGGCTACCTGCCACAGCGCCGCGAAAAGTCGGAGGAAACGCTGCCTGTGCCTGAACTGTCGGCCTTCAAGAACGTGCTGGAAGCGACGCCGGAAGGGCGCGAAATCTCGACCACGCAAGCGTTTGTGCGCGTGATCAGCACCCTGCTCAAGGACCCCAAGCTAGGCGAGCGCGTGGTGCCTATCCTGGTCGATGAATCGCGTACCTTCGGCATGGAAGGCCTGTTCCGCCAGATCGGCATCTACAATCCGAAAGGCCAGTTGTACGAGCCGGTCGACAAGGACCAGGTGATGTACTACCGCGAAGACAAGGCGGGCCAGATTCTCCAGGAAGGCATCAATGAAGCGGGTGGCATGAGTTCGTGGATCGCTGCGGCGACCTCGTACTCGACGAACGACCGCATCATGATCCCGTTCTACACCTACTACTCGATGTTCGGTTTCCAGCGTATCGGCGACCAGGCCTGGGCTGCTGGCGACATGCGTGCACGCGGCTTCCTGATGGGCGGCACGGCCGGACGCACCACCCTCAATGGCGAAGGCTTGCAGCACGAAGATGGCCACAGCCACTTGATGGCAGCGACCATCCCGACCTGCCTGCCGTACGACCCTACCTTCAGCCATGAAGTGGCCGTGATCATTCACGATGGCCTGCGCCGCATGATCGCGAACCAGGAAGATGTGTTCTATTACATCACCATCATGAACGAGAACTACGCCCACCCGGGCCTGCAGGCTGGCCAGGAAGAGGGCATCTTGAAGGGCATGTACCAGCTCTCGAAAGGCGATGCCTCGGCCAAGCTGCGCGTGCAGCTGATCGGCTGCGGCACCATCCTGCGCGAGTCGATCGCGGCTGTCGACCTGCTGCTGGCCGACTGGGGTGTCGCTGCGGACGTATGGTCGGCCCCTTCGCTGACCCTGGTGGCGCGCGATGGCCAGGATGCCGAACGCTGGAATATGGTCAACCCTGCCCAGGCCCAGCGCGTGCCTTACGTGACGGGCCTGTTGCAGGACACGACAGGACCGATCATCGCCACCACCGACTACATGCGCGCGTTTGCAGAACAGATCCGTGCTTATATGCCGAAGGGCCGTACCTACAAGGTGCTCGGTACCGATGGTTATGGCCGTTCGGACAGCCGCGCCAAGCTGCGCGAATTTTTCGAGGTCAATCGCTACTACATCACGGTGGCCGCACTCAAATCGCTGGCCGACGAAGGCAAGATTGCCGTGTCGGTGGTCGAGCAGGCCATTGCGAAATACGGCATTAACCCGAACAAGCCCAATCCGGTTACCCAGTAATCAAGCCGACGGATAACGAAGAATAAACGGAGCAGCTATGAGCATAGTGGAAGTCAAGGTCCCCGATATCGGCGACTTCAAGGAAGTGGAAGTGATCGAACTGATGGTCAAGCCTGGCGACACCATCAAGGTGGACCAGTCCCTGATCACGGTCGAATCGGACAAGGCCAGCATGGAGATTCCTTCGTCGCACGCTGGCGTGGTCAAGGAAATCAAGGTCAAGGTTGGTGACAAGATCGCCGAGGGTTCGCTGGTATTGGTGCTTGAAGCATCCGAAGGCGCGGCGCCAGCCGCAGCGCCGGCGGCAGCGGCACCAGCACCGGCTGCAGCGCCCGCACCGGTTGCTGCAGCACCTGCGGCGGCGCCTGCACCGACAGCGGCACCAGCTCCAGCACCGGCGCCTGCTGCGGCCGCAGCGGAAGCGGCCGGGCCAAATTCGAAAGCCCACGCTTCGCCATCGATACGTAAATTTGCCCGCGAACTGGGCGTGGACCTGATGCGCGTGGCAGGCACCGGCCAGAAAGGCCGCATCACCCAGGAAGACGTGCAGAATTTCGTCAAGGGCGTCATGGCCAGTGCGTCGCCAGGCAATGGCAGCGCAGCAGCAAAAGGCGGCTCCGGCGTTGGACTGGACCTGCTCCCATGGCCGTCGCTCGACTTCAGCAAATTCGGCCCGACCGAGTTGCTGCCGCTGTCGCGCATCAAGAAGATCAGCGGCCCCAATTTGCACCGCAACTGGGTGATGATTCCGCACGTGACCCAGTTCGACGAATCGGACGTCACCGACCTCGAACAGTTCCGCGTCGATTCGAACGCTGCCCTGGCCAAGGCCAAGTCCACCGTCAAGCTGACCATGCTCGCTTTCGTGATCAAGGCCAGTGTCGCGGCACTGAAAAAATACCCTGCCTTCAATGCCTCCATCGATGGCACGGGCGCGAACCTGATCCTCAAACAGTACTACAACATCGGTTTTGCTGCCGATACGCCTAACGGTCTGGTGGTCCCCGTCATCAAGGACGCGGACAAAAAATCCATCTCGCAGATCGCCGTTGAAATGGGCGAACTGTCCGGCCAGGCACGCGAAGGCAAGCTCAAACCGGCTGACATGCAGGGCGCGACCTTCACCATCTCGTCGCTGGGTGGCATTGGTGGCACGGCGTTCACGCCGATCATCAACGCACCGGAAGTGGCGATCCTTGGCCTGTCCAAGTCGTCCATGAAGCCGGTGTGGGATGGCGCGGCCTTCCAGCCACGCCTGATGCTGCCGCTCTCGCTGTCGTATGACCATCGGGTGATCGACGGCGCCATGGCGGCCCGCTTCACCGCCTATCTGGCCGAAGTGATGGCCGACTTGCGCAAGACGCTGTTATAAGGAGACCGCATGAGCACTATCGACGTCAAGGTCCCGAATATCGGCGACTTCAAGGAAGTGGAAGTGATTGAATTGATGGTCAAGCCGGGCGACACCGTCAAGGTCGACCAGTCCCTGATCACGGTTGAATCGGACAAGGCCAGCATGGAGATCCCATCCTCCCACGCTGGCGTGGTCAAGGAAATCAAGATCAAGGTTGGCGACAAGGTGGCCGAAGGTTCGCTGCTGTTGACGCTGGAAGAGGGCGCTGGCGCAGCGGCCGCACCTGCGCCAACTGCAAGCCCCGCGCCTGCGCCAGTGGCTGCGGCACCGGCAGCAGCCGCACCAGTCGCGCCTTCAGCACCCGCGGCAGCGCCAATGGCCAGCTACGCCGGCAAGGTTGATGTGGAGTGCGAGATGATGGTTTTGGGCGCCGGTCCCGGTGGCTATTCGGCTGCCTTCCGTTCGGCCGATTTGGGCATGAACACGGTGCTGGTCGAGCGTTTCGCCAGCCTCGGTGGCGTGTGCCTGAACGTCGGCTGCATCCCGTCGAAAGCGCTGCTGCACGTGGCAGCGGTGATCGACGAGACGGCCAGCATGGCCAAGCATGGCGTGACCTTCGCCGCGCCGCAGATCGACATCGACCAGCTGCGTGCCTACAAGGACAAGGTCATCACCAAGATGACCGGTGGCCTGGCTGGCATGGCCAAGGCGCGCAAGGTCACGGTGGTGCAGGGCGTGGGCCAGTTCGTCAGCGCCAACCATATTGAAGTGACCGCGGCTGATGGCAGCAAGAAGGTCGTCCAGTTCCAGAAGGCGATCATTGCGGCCGGTTCCTCGGTGGTCAATCTGCCCTTCGTACCGCAGGATCCGCGCATTGTCGATTCGACCGGCGCGCTGGAACTGCGCCAGATCCCGAAACGCATGTTGGTCATTGGCGGCGGCATCATCGGCCTGGAAATGGCCACGGTCTATTCCACGCTTGGTGCGCGCATCGATGTCGTTGAAATGCTCGATGGCCTGATGCAGGGCGCCGACCGCGACATGGTCAAGGTCTGGCAAAAGTTCAATGAAAAGCGCTTCGATAACATCATGACCAAGACCAAGACGGTGGCGGTTGAAGCGCTCCCTGAAGGCATCAAGGTCAGTTTCGAAGCGGCGGAGGCAGGTGGCAAGGCGCCCGAGCCTCAGTTGTACGATATGGTGCTGGTGGCCGTGGGTCGCAGCCCGAATGGCAAGAAGATCGCTGCCGACAAGGCTGGCGTGACGGTCAGTGACCGCGGGTTCATTCCGGTCGACGGCCAGATGCGCACCAACGTGCCGCATATCTTCGCCATTGGCGATCTGGTTGGCCAGCCTATGTTGGCGCACAAAGCCGTGCACGAAGCGCACGTGGCGGCCGAAGCTGCGCATGGCGAGAAGGCTTTCTTTGATGTGAAGGTCATCCCGTCGGTGGCGTACACGGATCCGGAAGTGGCGTGGGTTGGCATCACCGAAGACGAAGCCAAGGCGCAGGGCATCAAGCTGGAAAAGGGCCACTTCCCGTGGGCTGCCAGTGGACGCGCCGTAGCCAATGGTCGCGACGAGGGCTTCACCAAGCTGCTGTTTGACGCCGAGACCCATCGCATCGTTGGCGGTGGCATTGTGGGTACCCATGCGGGTGACATGATCGGCGAGATCGCGCTGGCCATTGAAATGGGTGCCGATGGCGTTGATATCGGCAAGACCATCCACCCGCACCCAACGCTGGGTGAATCGATCGGGATGGCGGCCGAAGTGTATGAAGGCGTGTGCACGGACTTGCCGCCGGTGCGCAAGCGATAATTCGCGGACCTGGCACCAATAAAAAAGGAAGCTCGCGCTTCCTTTTTTTTCGCCCGCCAATCAGCATCAAGCCGCGCTATTTCCCCACCCCCCCCACACACACTGTCCTTGCGAAAGCGAGGACCCATAACACCTCTGGTCAGAGCATCTGCAACGCATAGCTGCGCTAGCATGGGTCCTCGCTTTCGCAAGGACAGTAGGTTTGTACCTACTCTTATAGCTACGCGCGAAGATAAAAAAGGGAAGCTCGCGCTTCCCTTTTTTTATCACTTCGTGCGTCAGTGACGCATAGACAGCTTGCCGCTGTTGTTGTTCTTCGTTTAGTTGTAGCT
>JBJMVX010000028.1:0-39093 GCA_045810445.1 Massilia sp. | reverse complement strand
GCGATTCGCCAGGTTTTCCTTGAAATTCGCGGTCGTTCGCTGGACGACACGATGCAGTTCCGCGTCATTACCGGGGACCTGGACGCGGACGAGTTTCAGGTCGCGCAGACTTACCTGAGTGGCAATGCGCGCGAAGGAAATCGCCTTGAACTGGATGCCTCGCGCGGCTTTTTCAATGATGACGAAGCGCGCATCGAAGAGATCATGCGCACGCTCTCGCCCACTGATCTGGAGGCCTTGCACAATACGGCCGGCTGGGCCGAAACGGCTGCGCGCGTGCGCAGCGCGCTAGGCGGCACCGACGAAGACGTCTTTGACGCCCTCGATGCAGGTCGGCCAGCGCGCGCCGATGCGCTGCGCTGGCGCGACCGCATGAACGAAGCGCGCCTGCGCGGCGAGACCGACAGCCTGCAAGATGCCGCCGCAGAATACAGCGGCGCGACGAGCTATGGCGGTAGCGCCGTGAGCGCCGCAGACCGCCGACGCATGGTGCAGCAGGAGTTTGCCACCCTGCTGCGCGAGAGTGGCGCGGTGGAGCGGGGCGAGGTGACGGAAGCACAACTGGCCACGCCAGGCGAGGCCGTTGCGGCCTACGCCACGCGCAGCACGGCGGTGCTGCATAGCAGTTGGCTTTCCGGGATCCGGGTGGAGAACGAAGCCGTCACGGGGAACGACCAGCAACTGCTGCGTGACACCATCCTGGGCGGTGAAGACAGCGTGGCAGCGCGCCAGTCGCGCCTGGCCGTGGAGTTTGGCCGTGATGGCGGACCGCGCATGCTGCGCATCGATAGTGCGTTGGTCGACCCGCGCCTCAATCCCAACACCTATCCGGGCGGCGTCATCCCTCCCGACATTCTGGCGGCAGCCCGTGCTGATCGCGAGGCGGTCGTTTCCGGCTTTCGCACGCGCTTTCACGATACAGATCCCAACGGCCCCAGCGACAGGGACTACCTTGGCAGCCGCATCGACCGCGCCTTCGGCAGCGACACGTATGGCGCAAATATTGCCAATCTGCTGATGTACGAGGAAGTTCCGTCGCCGGCCACGGCCAGCCATATGATGCGCTACGGGATGACCCATGAAATGGGCACCAACGAGGCGCTGCTGGACCGCGTCGTGGGACGCATGAATCGCGACGAGATCGCGCAGATGCAGACCCACTATAATCAGTTCGGCAGCGACTTGCGGGCGGACCTGGGTGTGTATGGTCACGGCACCTTTGGCGAGTTGTCGGGCGATGAGCGCCTGTCGATGGAAGTGAAGCTGCTCGGCGTGCCGCGTAACGACCGCGAACGGGCCGAAGTGGCTACCTTCACTGCCCAGCAGCAGCGCGACGAAACGGGCGGGGTAGGAGGCTGGCTGGCCTCGCACGACTTCCAGGGAGATGCGCTCACCTACGAAATGAACCGCCTTCACCAGTCGTCCGGTATCAGCGTCAGGCGCGACGCCGAAGGCATGCCGGTATTTAGCGGTGGCGAGCATAACTTTACGGACGGCGCCTACACGGGCCGCGACCGCGCCATGTTCGAGTCGTCTGCCAGCGGCGCGGTCGATGCTGCGCACTCGTTCTCGGCACGCGTGGACACCTACGCCAATTTTGCTGCCAACGCCATCATGGTCATCGGCGCCGTGGTGGCCACGGTTCTCACCGCTGGCGGCGCGGGCCCCTTGCTGTTGGCGGCCATTGCCGCCGGCACTGGCCTGACTGCGATGGCGGCGCGCCGGATGATCAGCGGTGGGCGCTACGGCTGGGAGCAGGCGCTGACGGACCTGGGCACGACCCTGGTCCAGGCCTTGACTGCAGGACTGGGCGCGAGCCTGGGCCTGGCCTCGCGCGGTGGATCGGCGGCGGTAGGAACAGGCATGCGGGCAGGCCTGACCGGTCGCATTCCACAGGAGCTGCTGCGTGCAAATATGGGCCGCCTGACCGGCACCGCCCTGGGCGACACGCTGTTAATTGGCGCGGCCACCAATGGCTTGAACAGCCTCGGTTCGACGGCCATGAACGAAGCGACCTGGGAGCGCGGCTTCGGGCATGGCATGGGCGAGCTGCTGTCGGGGACCGGCACGGGCGTATTTACCGGCATGCTGGGCGCCGGTATCGGACATGGTCTTGGTGCGATCCGTCCTGGCGCCATCCCTGGCATTGGCCGCATGATGAGCAAGGCCAATCAAACCTCCACCTTAGGCGACCTGCTGGGCCATGCCTCGCCCGTTACCCGTGCGCTGGGGCAGGGCGGGATTGCGGGCATATCGGGCTTTGGCAGCCGCTATGCCGAACTGGCGATCCAGGCTGGGCGCGGGCGCTTCCATGGGGACGCCGGCGACATGTTTGTCGAAAGCGGGCAGGCTGGATTGCAGGCAGGCTTCCAGGGTATGGGAGAGAGTTTTGGCGAACAGTTCGTCCAGCACCGGATGGAAGTTGCGGCACGTCGGGCGGCAGCCACCGACAGTGGGGCCGATATCCGCGCGCTGCCGGAACCACCGCCAGTGCGTGCCTTGCCGGCGCACGTGGAACCGGAACCCCCTGCGCTGGTCGTACCCACGCACGCTGCAACGGAACCGGTAATCGTTCCGCCGGCGCGTACCGGCGCCGCGCCAGAGAGCGTCCCCGAAGCGGGATCGGGCGCCGTGCCACCGCGTGCGCCGCACGAAGGCGATGGCGATGGCGGTGGTGGCGGTGGGCGACGGCCGCCGCACGAGGACGACCGCCTGTTCCCGAATCTGACCGACGCCGAGATCGATGCCGCCTTTGCCGGCGCAGAAGCGCGCCTGATGGTGCGTGTGGGCGCCGAGCAGCCCGGCGCCGATACCCGTGCCCTGCTGCCGGCTGTGCCAGGCGAGCCGACCTTGCAACAACGCCAGCGCGCTGGCGCACTGCACGAGCAGGCCGATGGACTGGCGCAGCGGTCCAACGCTGCCTTGGACCAGGCCATCGAAACGGCGGCGCGCGCACGGGCGGCCGCTGCCTACAATCCGCGCCGCGCGGCGGCCTTGCATGCAGCGGCCGAAGCGCAGCTGCAGGAAGCCATCAATCTGGACAACCAGGCCACGGCAAGGCGCCAGGAAGCCGCCGAATTTACCTCCGGGCGTCGCTCGCCGCTGGCCGACTTGCCGGGGCCGGACGATTTGCTCAATCAGATCGATACCTTGGCGCCCGAGGCCAGTGGCCTGGTCAATGTGCCCTTGTCGGCCGTCGAAACCAATCCCGCGCTGCTCGAACGCATGGCGCGCATGTTGGTCAGTGGTGAACATGGCGGACGGATGGTGTTTCGGGTCGAGAGTGAACGCAGCCGTTCGCTTGTTAGCGTCGATGCGGCAGGCAACGTTACCGTCGCCGGTGGCGCCTCGGTCCACGTCAACTTTGGCTCCTTCGAGCGGGCCGTTGAATTCGTGCTCGACTCGGCGCGCGGCAACGCGCGCATCTTCGCCTTCGAGGTTGATGAAGCCTGGGTGCGTTCGGCCCGCTCGGCCGCGATTCCCGAGCACGAAACAGCAGCCCTGGGTGGACGCCAGCCACGCCTGGTCGATGTGCGTTTCGCCGACGACCAGATGGAAATACCGCCGGGGCTCATTGGAGAGCTGAACCGCTTCATCATCCCTGGCAGCGGCATGCAGTTCGAGATTCCCGCGTCGCGCCGGCCGTCGCCACCGGACGAGGGCGGACCACCCGTCTCACTGGGCGGCGGGCCAGACCAGGCCGAGGCGATGCGCCAGGCTTTGCTGCGCCATGTGCCGACTGACCAGCATGGCGCCATGGCCGATGTACCGATCGAGATTTTGGCCCCGGACCAGTACCGCGCCATGACCCGCAGCGACAGCGGACCAGTTGTGACCCTGATACGCGATGGCCGACCCGTGGTGGTGGTGCGCGAGGGAACCCCAATTGGCCGCCTGGCTGACGAAGGACCGCACCTGAGCCAGGCGCACGAGGCGCCGACCCAGGCCCGCGTGGCGCGCCTGGACGAAGCGGCGCTGGCGCACTGGGATGAACTCGATCTCGATACCCAGTTGGACCTGTACCGCAACAAGGTAGAACTGGAAATCGACGCCCACACCCGTATCGCCACCTCGCTCGATAACGAAAATGAACTGGGCGCTGCCGATCCGGCACGCCTGGCGCGCGAGCGCGAAGGCAATGATATGACCTTGCGCAACCTGCGCGCGCGGCTGGACGAAGACGCAGCGCTCGGCCCGCGCCAGCGCGCCGATATCGCCTCCGGCGCCATGGAGCGCCCCCAATACCTGGACCAGCCAGCGCGCCTGTTCTCCAAACGCTCAGGCTACGAAGGCCAGCCGGAGCTGCGCGCTCCACGCAGCAGCGCCGATCCGGACACGCCCGACGGCCGGCGCCAGATCCACGAAGACTGGGTCGAGCAGATGCGGCGCGGCTTTCTCGATCCCGGCAGCATGCCGTCCATGGTGCCCGATGGCGGCGCCATCCCCAACCGCATGCTATGGCACGACACCATCGACAGCGCCTACGCCGTGTACGACCAGGTGCTGCGCGCCAGCGGCGGCAGCATCGAGGTGGGTATTGCGCGCGACGGCCGCACCGGGCGCTACATGGTGGCGCGCGGCGGGCCGGTCAGCGTGCGCTACCCGAACGAATCGATGTTCCTCGAGACGGTGCTTCACTACCACCCGGACTACGGGCCGGCCCTGTATCACGGGCCCTCGGGCACCGACCTGCAGTCGGCCATCGCCACGGCCAAATCAAGCGGACGCCCGGTTACCGAGTTTATCGAGCATGGCGATGCAAATGGGCGCGCACGCACGGCCTTCACGGTTACCCGTATCGATGATGCCAACGTGCCGGGCGGGGTGCGCGTTCAGGTCGATCTGGAGTACGTGCGCCAGGGGACGGGAGAATACCGGCACCAGCGTTTCAACTCGATGCGCGAGTGGAGCGACTACTACCATGCGCGCACCACAGCGCTCGATCCCGATGGTCCGGTCTATCGCAGCCTGCTCGCCGGTGCGATCGCTGCGCGCGACCGCCGGCAGACCGTGGGCCCGCGCCAGGCAGTCACCGGCGACGAGATGCCGCCTTCGCCTGAACATGCAGGGCTGCAGCGTGCCGTGCGGGCAGCCCAGCGCAGCGAAGAGGCGGTCGACGCCAGGCTTGAAGTGAACCGTAACGAGCGCCTTGCACTGGAAGGCGAACGCGATCTGTTGCGCGCCAGTGCAGACGGCTCGCCACCGGAGCGCTTGGGCCGGGTCGAGGCGCGCCTGGCACGCCTGCAGGCGGCAGCCGATGCCCTGGAAGTGCGGCGCGCGGCGGCAGCCGATAAAACGACAGCAGCGCAAGCCGCAGTGGCGCGCAGTACCGCCGAGCGTGAACAGGCAGCGCGCGAGGCTGCTGCACGGCCGCCACCGCCGCCGGTGGTGCTGGAATATCCAGGTGGGACCGACCGTCAGCCTAGCGTGCCCTACACGGGGCCGGAAACCACGCTGTACCACTACACGGATGCAGCGGGCCTCGCGGCCATTTTGCTTAGCCAGGAATTGCGTCTCTCGACGGGACCCACCCATGCCCGCTTTGGTGACGGCCAGTACTTCACCGATCTGGCACCGGAGGCCATCGGTGCACGTACGATCGGTGATTTGACGGCGGAGCAGCGCGCCCAAGGCTTGATCTCGGCATCGCAAGCCTCGCAAAGGCTGTTCAACGATACGCGCATGGTGGGCAGACTGCTGCACTATATCGAAATCGATGTCTCTGGCCTGCCACTGCGTCAAGGCATGCTACCCTCGGGAGCCGCGCCGCGCGATAATGTGCAATTCGTACTTGGCTCGACCAATTTCCCGCTGGCTGGCCGCATTGTTCGCTCAGGAAGGACTTATTAAATGCGTTATTTTCGCTTCTATGCCGAGTCGCTTGACGGTCAGGTCGGCTATATGGTGTGCGAGGTGTCGCCGCACAATCTGCTGACCCGCCAGATTCAGGTTTTTGGCGACCAGCTGTTCTGGGCGTCGCCCGGCAGCGCGCGCGACGAGCGCTATCCCTTTACCGACCAGCCGGAATTTACTGAAGGCGTGGAAGAGTGCGACGAAATCGGCGCCGATGAATTTGAAGTGCTCTGGCAGCGCGCGGTGCAGCAATGAGCGTGAGCTATTGTGCGGGCGACCTGTTCACGGTGCCAGCGCCGGCCGCGCTGGCCCATGGCTGCAACTGCGCAGGTGCCATGGGCAAGGGCATTGCTGTCACGTTCAAGCAGAAGTGGCCGCGCATGTACCAGCAGTACAAAAACCTGTGCGCTGCTGGCCAGTTTGGATTGGGCGACGTGTTTGCGTGGGAGGAGGGCGGCACCATGATCTACAACCTGGGCACCCAGCGCACCTGGCGCAGCGGCGCGGATCTTGAAGCGGTGCGCACGGCGCTCGCGCGCCTGCACGCAATGCTTCTTGATGCGGGCATCGCCGAACTGTATTTACCGCGCATCGCCAGCGGCCTGGGAGGCCTGGACTGGAACGCAGTCAAAACACTCATCGAGGCGACGTTTGGCAGCAGCGCTGTGCGGGTCCACGTTTGCGAAGACTTCATTGCCGGCAGTCCCTTGCGTTGCAAAGACGCGGCCCAGCCATGAAACAGAAAGCCCACACCCTAGTCTTGCTGCCCGAGCTCGCGTTTGGCGCCTTGCAGACCCTGTTTGCGCAAGCTGGTTGGCAAACGGCAGTGCAGTCACAGGCGCCGCTTGTGCCAGGCGAGCCCGAATCTGCGCGCTTTGAACTGGGCGAGGCCTATGCCGTGTACACCTTCAATCCCGTGTGCGGCTTGCGGGTGCTCGATACAAGTAAAGCTGGCGTCGCCCTGCCTGCGGCGCTGCCTTTGGCCTCGTCCGGTCACGCGCGGCATTGGCTCGATAGTGCGGACGAACGGACCCAGTTGCGCGGCATTCTGGCCGCGCCTTTGTTAGGCGACGCCGCCCTGGCGCCACGCGTGGCCGGATTATGCGGGCATGCGCGTGGCGCGCTTGCGCAGGCGGCGCAGCGTGCCTTGCAGGCGATGGTGCCGCCGCATGGCGTGGACGCAGCCGAGGAGCGCGATGTCGTACCGCGCGCCGAAGCGCTGGCCGCCATCGATCTGCTAAGGGAAGCGCTTGCGCCTTTGCTGCATGCGCTGGCGCGCGATCACGATGGCAGCCTGGCGGCCTCGCTGCAGCCCACGGCGGCCGATTTTGCGCTGGCCTTCGTGCCGCATGCGGTGGAGCGGGCGCGCGCGGCCTATGCCGCGTCGGCGCTCAAGGGCGCTGCCCGGGTGACGTCGGTTGATGCCGGCAGTGTGTTGCAGGTGGCGCTGGCGCCGGCCGGCATGCTGGCAGACGACAATATGCTGTCGCGCCAGTTTCCGGCTGGGTATCAGGGCATTGCCGAGCTGCTCGTGCCCGAGCGCGTCTGGGCACGCTGGAAATACCTGCGGCGCGGCGAGACCAGCGGCATGGCTTACGACGGCCTGGTCTGGCTCAATGAGCGCTGGGTCTGGTTTCCCAAGCCTTACCGGGTCTTGTCGGCGTAGTCGGGCACGCTGGCCTCGTCGGCTTCCTGGTCCAGACATTCGCAGGCACGCAGGCCGTGCTTGCGCATCAGTTCAAAAAAAGCGCGCCGTGGCTTGTTGCTGGCCGCGGCAGCCTGGGCGATATTGCCATTACTGCGGCGTAGCGCGTCAGCCAGGTAAGCGCATTCAAATTCGCGCACGAGCTGGTTTTTTAATTGCTGGAACGGACCGTCGGTGACGCCGAAATGCTGAGGCATCGGGTCACGCATCTCGGCCTTGGCTGCTGCCGGCAGGGGCAAGTCGTAAGGATCGACCGGTCGGGTAAATTGCACGCATGTCAGATACTTGACGCAATTTTCCAGCTCGCGCACATTGCCAGGCCAACTGTAGGAACACAGTTTTTCCAAGGCCAGATCGGAAAACACGGCGCGCGGCAATTTGTAGGATTTGGCATAACTGTCGCAGAAGTTTTCAAGCAGCAGAGGAATATCTTCGCGCCGATCACGCAGCGGCGGCACCTCGACCGGGATCACGCGCAGCCGGTACAGCAAGTCCTCACGAAAACGCCCATCCTTGACTGCCGCCTGCAAATCGGTATTGGTGGCGGCGATGAAGCGCACATCGGCCTTGCGCAGGCGCGCTTCGCCCAGGCGGCGGTATTCTTTTTCCTGCACAAAGCGCAGCAGCTTGATCTGGCAGGGCATGGGCAAAGAGTCGACCTCATCGATGAACAAGGTGCCGCTTTCTGCCTCTGCCACCAGGCCATCGCTGTTCTGGCGCGCGCCCGTGAAGGCGCCGCCCACGTGGCCAAACAGTTCATTTTCAAACAGCTCGCTGGGCATGCCGCCGCAATTGATGGCGACAAAATTATGCTTGGCGCGGCCGCTGGTGTCGTGAATATGGCGCGCGTAGCGTTCCTTGCCCACGCCAGTTTCGCCTGTGATCAGGATTTCAGCATCGGTGCCGGCGATCTTTCCGATGAGCTCGAGCACGCGCTTGTGCGCCGTGCTGGTGCCAATGGGTGGGGATAGGGACATGATCGTGTCCTCAATCGCGCGCCGGCACGGCCAATGTGCCGCCGACCCAAGAGAAAATGGAAAAGTCGTGGCTGCTGGCGCGAAGGCCAGGCGCAGGACGGCGTGGTGCAGTCGAGTTGCTGTACGCGTGCGGCATCTTGTATCCCTTTCAGTGGGATCCCTGCCATAGCATTTTATTATTTTGGTCAGGAATACAAGAAATATACTCCTCAATTGTCTGTGCGGCACGGCCGTATTTACTTATTTTTATGATATTTTATTGAGAAAGATCAAGACGAATAGTTGTTTAAAAACAGATATTTCCGCGCGGCGCGGAAAGCAGGGAAAATATATTCTTGATAACAATTTCCGGGGGCGACGGGCAAGCAAGCGTGGCGCCAAAGAAGGTCTATGGATATGCGGAAAGGGTAAGTCAGGCCGCTCGATGCCGCCCCTTTTCTGGCACCGGCAAGTGGGTTAGCGCACAGATAGCCAGGGCAGGGCAGGGCAGACTGGCTGTTTGGTCAGGGAGAATGCGGTGCACCGAATCGTACTCATCGGGGCCTCGGTCGGCGGCGTTGAGGCGCTCAAGAAAATCACGGCCGCGCTGCCGCTGGACTTTCCCGCCACCATATTGATTGTGGTGCATATCGGCGCCCATCACAGTCAGCTTCCCGCCATCCTGCAACAAGGCTGCCGCCTGCCCGTCAAGCACGCCGAGGATGGCGACCTGCTCTTGCCGGGACAGGTGCTTATCGCACCACCAGACCGACATCTGACTGTCCAGAATCAGGACGGCGTACCGCGCGCCCGCCTGTGGTTTGGCCCGAAGGAAAAGCACACCCGTCCGGCCATCGATCCCTTGTTCCGCTCTGCCGCCGCCGCCTTCGATGGTCGCGTCATTGCCACCATACTGACCGGGTTTCTTGATGACGGTACGGCCGGCTTGCAGGCAGTGAAGGCTTGCGGTGGTTATGCCATCGCGCAGGACCCGAACGAGGCTCAGGCGCCTGACATGCCGGCCAACGCCATCGCATCGGTTGCCATGGACCAGGTGCTGCGACTTGGGGAGATTGCCCCGGCCTTGACCGCGCTGGTCGATGAGCGCGTCAAGATAGGACTGCCGCGCGCGCTGATGCTCGCGTTGCCTTGTGCGCGCACTGACTAGGCGCGTTCCTGCCGCAACAACAGGTCGACAATGCCGCGTACGAGCGTGCGGCTGGAAATGGAGAGCCTGTGCAGGTCCTTCACCAGCATGAGGTCAGCGCTGTCCAGTTGGCCAGTGGGCGGCTGCGCAGCCTGCTGATCGTCACCGTACTGCAGCCACGCCGCGCTGACGCTCAGCCAATCGGCAATGATCTTGACGCGCGCATGGGTGGGGATGGCTTCACCAAGCAGCCATTTGCGCGCGCCGTGGACAGTCACAGTTGCGCCGTCGGCACGCAGATTGAACTCGTTGGCGAAGGCACTTGGGGACGTGCTGCATCCTGCCGCACGCAGCGCTGCTGTCAGGCGCTCGCTAAAGTGCGCACGTTCTTCGTCTTCGATTTTCGAGTTCATCGATCAATCAACAGCTCGCTTGCAAAGTGGCGCGGGCCGGGCCTTCGCGCCTGCACGTCGATTTTATCAAAGCGGGAAAATGCGGCGCGCCCGGCGTGATGGGACGATCCGTGGTCGCATGAACCGATTCGAGCGTGAGTGGTCCAAGCTGTATCATGAAGAAGCTGCCCGCATCCACGCCGGACGCCCTGTACGGCCATGTCACCGGCCATGTTGCCGAACAAATCGCTTATTTCATGGCCGATGCTCGCCGCAAAACGGGCGCGGATGCCGATGCCCAAACAGAGCGGGCCTACGGTCTCTATCTAGGCTGGCGCGCGTTTGCCCCCGAAATGACAACGCCTTCGCAATATCTGCGCGACGATCTGGCCATCGAGCGCTTGATTGTTGCCCGTGGCAGCCCGGAAACAGCGCCGCGCACAAGCGTCAATCTTCACGACCCCAAGAGCATCGAACATTGAGCGCGCTCACAGGTATCGTGGGCTCGATTCTTCCACTAAGTGGAATAAAGCCTTGTGTTTTTTGGCTATTCTTCAAATTTGGAGACGATTGTATAGTCCTTCCATGCGCTGTTTGAGCGCACATTCCCCTACAAAGAAGAGTCCACTATGAACCGTCTTGCCATCCCTACCGTCGCCACTTCGCCCGCAGCTTCGCAACCCCTGCTCGACGCAGTACACAAACAACTGGGAGTAATCCCCAACCTCATGAAAATGGTCGGCAACAGCCCGGCTGCGCTGGAAGGGTATTTGTCCCTGAATGGCGCGTTGGCCAAAGGCGTGCTCAATGTGCAGTTGCGCGAACGAATCGCCCTGGCAACGGCGCAAGCCAATGGCTGTGACTACTGCCTCGCCGCCCATAGTTATCTCGCCACGAATCTGGCCAAGGTGGATGCTGCTGAGCTCGCTGCTGCCCGCCTTGCCCATTCGGCGGACGCCAAAGCCGATGCAGCATTGCAGTTCGCCGCACAGGTGCTTGCATCACGCGGCCATGTAAGTACCGATGACCTGGGCGCAGTGCGTGCAGCCGGCTTCGATGACGCCGCGGTGGTGGAGATTGTGCTCAACGTGGCTTTAATGTGCTGACCAATTACATCAACAACGTCGCGCAAACCGAGCTCGACTTCCCGGCGGCAGCCAAGCTAGCGGCATAAGCGCTCGTTCAGGCTTGCGCGTGATCGGCTAGCGCCGGGCTTCGCGCGCAAGCACTTCCTTGCCCTGGCATTTGCGCCTGCCACGCGGCCTACCTGTGCTTGCGTGGTGAGTTCTCACTGACGCAGCCCCTGTCTTACTGTGTGCGAAAGGCTGGCGCTCGGCCACTGGCTTGATTCACACCGCGATCTGCCACCATCCTGCGGCATTGCTCGGCGCAGCGCCGGCAGGCGGCCGCACAAGCTTGGCAGTGCTGTGCTGTGTGCCTGGCGCATTCGTCGGCGCACACCTCGCACATGGCGGCACAGGCCTGGCACACTGCATTGGCCATGGCACTGCCGCGCGCAATGAAACCTGCCGCCGTGCGACACAGGTTCGCGCAATCGATGTCGTGGGCAATACAGCTTGCCATCATTGTCACCTCGTCTTCACGCAAACAGGCGGCCGCGCACAGGTCGCAGGCGCTTGCACATTCGTTGCATGCATCGAGGCAGTCCTCATCGGGGTTCGCTTCCATAAACGACTCCATTGTCAGTGATTGCTGTCAGCCCCATGATCTGCCTAGGGGCCAGGGCGCGGCGCCAGCTTGCCTTTGAGATTCCCGCCATGGGCGCGCATAGTGTGTGGAAAATTTCCCCATAAACATTCACTAGCTTTGCAAGCAATTCCTTATCCATCTACAATGGAGGCTTGATTGTTGAGGTTGTTATTCCCTTGATAAGACATGTCCGGACGCTGAGCGGCACCTCACAAGGTAGTGCCTGCAAATTGCAATCGCGTCCATCAACGAAAGTCATCCATGCGCAAATTTACAGTCCGGCGAATCCTCAGCTTGATCGCCCTTTCCTCATTGTTCGCCTTCGCCGCGCCAGCACAGGCCGCCGCCAAGGTCGTGCCAGTCAAGGCCAGCGAGCAAAGCTTTTGCATTGCCGACCCGGTCGTACGCGCCACGGGCACGCCGCCAGGACGGGCAGCTGATTGCCCAGCCGGCTACGCCAACAAGGGCGGCGCCTGCACGCGCGAAGCCGAGTCGCGTCCGGCGGCATCGATTGCCGCCGAATGCCCGGCAGGCTACAAGGTCGACGGTTCCAGCTGCGAGCGTCCTGCCCAGACCAAACCGAATCCTGGTGCGCGTCCGGCAGACTGCCCTGAGGGTTACACCAATTCCGGCTCTGCATGCTTCCGCCTGTCCGCACCCGATCCATTGCCAGCGAGCCGCATGACCTGCAAGGCAGGGGAAACGAAGATCGATACCCACTGCTACAAGGCTTGCGAGGCTGGCACCACCAACTCCGGCGCCAATTGCGTGCGTCCGGCCAGCACCCTGGCTGCCGACAAGATGAGCTGCAAGGCAGGCTACATCAAGGACGAAAAGAAACCCCGTTGCATGGCGCAATGCGCTCCTGGCTTTAACAACACCGGCGATGCCTGCGTGCGTCCTGCAGAAACGCTCGCTGCCGAATCCCTGACCTGCAAAACTGGCGAGACGCGCCAGGGCAGCCGTTGCGTCCCTTCGGCGGTGAGCTGCGCCAAGGGCGAAGTGCTGCAAGGCGGTTCCTGCTTCGCTGCTTGCCCGGCCGGTTTTGACGGTGTGGGAGGCGCCTGCTGGCCACAACCACCGAAAGCCTGGGTCGCCTGCGGCACGGGCGCTGCCAAGGATGCGGACAGCTGCGCTGCTGCGAAATTTGATCCGGTCGCCCTGGTCAAGCAGCAAGCCGTTGCGCTGGGCCGCGATGCCAACGTACCGCCGGCAGCAGGCCAGCAAGTGATGCGCCTCGTTGCGCTGCACTCGAAGTTCAACGCGCTGCTTGAAGCCTATGTCAGCGCCAAGGATACGCCGCAGTTCAAGCGTGACCTGGCTGCCTGGACCCAGGCCAACCAGAACAAGGATAGCTTCACGCCGCTGGACACGACAGGCGCCCCAGTGACCGAGCCGGGCATGCTGCGTCATGCTGTGCAACTGGCAGCCATTGCCGGTTTCGCCGGTGCGGAAGCGCCAGCCTATCCGAAGTGCAGCACCATCAAATAGTGCAGTGGCGGGGCCGCGGCCCCGCCAGCCTGTAGCAGCAAAGCCACCGCTTAACTGCCCCACAGTGTGAGGATTCTGGCACGTCGTTCCCGCGAAGGCGGGGACCCATTCCACGTTGATTTCGTATGGGTCCTCGCTTTCGCAAGGACAGTGAGGGGGCGGTGTTTGTTGCAACGGCGAATTAGCTTCGGACGGCGTCTAACTGATTTGGCGCCTCATGCACCTGGCTATTGAAAAAATCCACCAGGCTGTGCGGCGCTTTGTCGCCATAGCAAACTTCACTGAGTTCTTTCGCGCCTAGCGCTGCGGCCTCACTGCGTGGAAACAGCGCCTTCTCATACAAACCCAAGGCCGTTTCAAGATCGCCTGAATGGGCTGCGATCAACTGGCCTAACTCCGCCCCATCAAGCATCGCAAGATTGGCGCCGTCACCTGCCGGCGCCATCACATGCGCCGCGTCCCCAAGCAAGGTCACCCCGGCGACGCGTGGCCACTGGGTGCCGGCCGGGAGCGCATAAATCTTGCGGGCTACAAGTGCGCTGTCGCTGTCGGTGATCAAGGCGCTCAATGCCGGTGCCCAGCCACCAAAGTGCGCGATGACGGCAGCTTTGGCCGCGATAGGGTCGGAAAAGTCGATGCTCGCAGCCCATGCCTCGGGCTTCTTTAGTGCCACGTAGGTGTGCAGCACCTTATCAGGCTCGCGGTGCGCGAAGATGCAGTGGCCCGGCGCTGGTGCGAACAGGGCGCCCCCACCGACTGCCTGCGCACTGGCAGGGTGACGCTGGTCGACGTCGTGCAGGTAGGTCTCGATAAACGTGACGCCGGTGTAGACGGGTTTTGAGTCCGTCAGCAGCGCTCTCACCTTGGACCAGGCGCCATCGGCTCCCACCAGCAACTGCGCCGTAGTACTTGTGCCGTCGGCAAACGACAGGGTGTGGCTGCCATCGCCGAGCGGTGTCACTGTGGTGAGCTTACGGCACCATTGCACCGTGCCCTCCGGAAGCGCCTCGAGCAGAATGCGCCGCAACTCGCCACGTGGGACTTCCGGCCGCCCGGCGCTACCATCGTCCGCGGCCTCAAACAGGACCTTGCCCGTCTGGTCAAGGATGCGCGTCGCTTCCCCGCCCGGGTGGATGAGGGCGCGGAATTGCTCATAGAGGTCGGCCGCCTTCAGGGCAAGCTGCCCGTCATGCTCGTGAATGTCCAGCATGCCGCCCTGGGTGCGGGTGTTGGGCGAGGCATCTGCTTCATAGACGGTGGCGGCAATACCGTGCACATGCAGCACGCGCGCAAGTACTAGCCCGCCAAGTCCTGCGCCGATGATGGCAATTGAGTTTGTCATGATTGATTTATTTTCAGTGGAACGTTGTTCCATGAATCTTGAAACATATTCCCATCCGTGTCAAGATGCGTCATGGTTAAACACACACGCCGAACCGAGCGCGGGGAGACATCGCTGTCGCGCGAGCGCATCATCGACGCTTCCATCGCCATGCTCGATGCCGGCGGCGAGGCCGGACTGACCTTCCGCGCACTTGCCGAGCAACTAGCCACCGGCGCTGGCGCGATCTACTGGCATGTGGCCAACAAGGAAGACCTGCTCAATGCAGCCAGCGACGCCATTGTGGCGCGCACGATGGCCGCTTGTGGGGGCAAGGCCACGCCGCAGGACGCCATCCGCGCGATCAGCCTTGGCATGTTCGACGTGATTGATGCCCATCCCTGGGTAGGCGCCGAACTTGCGCGCAGCCCCGGCAAGATGCCGATGGTGCGGATATTGGAAGGATTGGGTAGGCAGGTGCGTCTGCTTGGGGTGCCCGAACGTGGGCAGTGGCAGGCCAGCACCACCTTGCTGCATTACGTGCTGGGCGTGGCGAGTCAGAATGCGTCCAACGCCAGATCCGCGCGCGCGCTTGACGCGAACCGGGCCGACTTGCTCGGCGCCGTCGGCGAGGCGTGGTTACAGCTCGACGTGAATGACTATGCCTTCACCCGCAGCATGGCCGGCCAACTGTGCGAGCATGACGACCGCCTCGATTTTCTGGCCGGTATCAACCTGTTTCTGGCCGGTATCGAGGCGGCGCTTTCCCAGTCTGCTTAGTTGGCCAGATTGCGCGCCACGATGGCGTCGGTGGCCTTGCGCGCTTCCTCTAATGGTTGGGTCAGCACTTGCGCGGCCGATGCCGTTGGCGCGGCAGCAGGTGCCAGTGGCGTGCCATTTTTCTCGACGATATCGAGGGTCACTTTGGTCGACAGCCCCACTCGCAGCGGGTGCGCAGCCAATTCACGCGGGTCCAGGCTGATGCGCACCGGCAGGCGCTGTACCACCTTGATCCAGTTGCCGCTGGCGTTTTGCGCAGGCAGCAGCGAAAACGCGCTGCCGGTGCCGGCCGACAGCCCCATCACCTTGCCGTGAAAGCGCACCTTGCTACCGTAAAGGTCCGCTTCGACGGTGGCATCCTGGCCCACGCGCACATCACGTAGTTCCGATTCCTTGAAGTTGGCGTCCACCCATAGCTGGTCGAGCGGCACGATGGTCAATAGGGGCGCACCCGGATTGATGCGTGCGCCAAGCTGCACGCTGCGCCTTGCCACATAACCCGATACAGGTGCGACGATGGTGTTGCGGCGGCTTGCCAACCAGGCTTGCATATAGTCGGCGCGTGCCGCTTCCACCAGCGGATGGTGGGCGGGACTCACGCCAGCCACGCCAGCGTGCGCGGCACCGGCCTGCTTGCGCGTCACATCCAATGCTGCCGCCGCGCTTTCGACTGCGCGTCGTGCATGAGCGATTTCTTCGCCGGACAAGGTAGCGCCTTCTGCCAGGGGCAAGCGACGCGCCAGGTCCTGGCGGGCGGCCTGCAGCGCGATCGTGCGTTCGGCGATGGCGGCATCGTATTGAGTCACGTTCGAATAGCGTTCGCGCTGCTGGCGCACCACGCTGCCCAGGCGTGCCTCGGCCTGGGCCAGTGCTACGTCGGCGTCCGATGGATCGAGCCGTATCAGTTCGGCACCGGCCTTGACCATCTGGGTTTCGTCGGCGCTGATCGACACCACGGTGCCCGGCACCTGGGATGAGAGCGTGACCAGGTTGCCGCCAACGTAGGCGTTGTCCGTATCGAGCCTGGTCGAGAGCACCAGCACATAGTAGATGGCGTAGGCAATGCCGGCCAGGATGAACAGCGCGGTCAGCGCCAGCAGGGCGCGGTTGCGTTTTTTGGGAGAGGTGGTGACGTCGTTAGTCATGGCGGCGTTGGGCTAGGGTGGAAGTCGGGGAAAAGGCAGCGGCATCGAAGCCTCCGCCCAGGGTCTGGTTCAGCGCAATTTCGGCCTGGCGTTGGGCCTGGCGCAGTTGCAGCGCAATGTCGGCCTGGGACAGCACGGTCGCTTCGGCCTGCAGCAGCGTCGCGCGCTCGCCGAGACCGTTGTCGATGCGCTGGCGGGCAGCTTTGCGCAGGGCTTCGGCGGCAGCGCGTGCGCCGGCCTGGCGCGCCAGCTCCGCGTCGATGCCGTGCAGGCTATCTGCCTGCTGTGCCACATCGCGCACGGCATTGATGACGGCCTGGTTGTAGTCGGCCACGACTTCATCGCGCTGGGCGCGTACTGTACCCAGTGCGGCGCCAAGGCGACCATTGTCAAAGATCGGCAGTTGCAGGGCTGAACCCACCAGCACGGTGAGACTGTTCGCACGCAGCAGGCTTCCCAGGCTGAGGGCATCGAGACCGAGTCCGGCGCTAAGGTTCAAGTCCGGGTAGAAGGCAGCCTGCGCCGCGTTCACCCGGCCCAGTGTCGCTTCTACCCGAAACCGGGCCGCTTGCAGGTCGGCGCGGTGCGCCAGAAGCTGCACGCCCAATGCGTCAGGCAGCACGTGGGGTGGGGCGCTTGCTGTCAAGGCGGACGGCTCCAGTACCAGTTTCGGGTCTCCCCCTGCCAGGGCGCGCAAGGTTTCGCGTTCGCGCCGGCTGGCAGCGTCGAGCCTTGCCGCCAGCTGTTCCAGTCGCGCGACGTCGAGCTCGGCGCCGCGTTGTTCGTCAATGCGGGCCAGGCCGTGGGCAATGCGCAGCTGACGCTCTTTGACCAGCGCCTGCGCGACCTGCATTTGTTGCGCCGCATTGGCCTGGCGCGCCTGCAGAAATTGTAGTTCCGCATAGCTGCGTGCAATAGCTGCCGCGATGACTTGGCGCGCCTGCGCCTCGTCGGCGCGACGGGCATTGACTTCACCAAGCGCCGCCGCCACTTGCGCGCGGTGCCGGCCCCACCAGTCGAAGTCGTAGCTCGCTTTCAGGCCCACCGACACGTCGTTGTGAAAGGTGCCGCCTATGGGCTCGGGAAACAGGCCATTGCCCGAATAGCGCTGGCGGTTCACGCCCGCTTCCAGGCCAAGCTGGCCGCCACGCTGGGCTTCCTGCAAGGCAGCAGCGGCGTTGGCGGCGCCGATGCGGGCACGGGCAGCGGCAAGCGATGGCGCCGCGCGCAAGCCTTGCTCGATCAGGGCAGTGAGCCTGGTGTCGCCATAACTGGTCCACCAGGATGGGCTGGGCCAGGCGCCGGCGCTCAAGGGGAGAGCAGGGTCTGCCAGTGCCGCCGGCAGGGCTTGTGCCTTGACCTGCTGGCGGTCGGGCGGAATCGAGACGCAGGCCGACAGCGCGAAGGCCGCAGCCAATGCGCCCACAGTGAGACGTCGCGAAAGGGGAGGTGAAGTAGTCATCAGATCAATCCATGTGGGCAGCAGCCGGCGCTGCGGCGGCGCTGCGGGAAGTGCGCATCAGCACCAACAGGGGGATGGCGAGCAGGGTCAAAATCATCATCAGCCAGTAGTCATCGACGTAGGCAACCATGGAGGCCTGGCGCGTGATCTCGGCGTTGAGCGCGACAATGCCGTCCAGGTTGGCCAGGTTGTAGCCGGAGTCCAACGCGCTTTGCTGCACGCCCGGGTTGGCATAATTAACGTGGGCGCCGATCGAGGCGTGCATGATTTGCGTATTGCGTACCAGGAGAGTCTGGACCAGGGCGATGCCGATGCTGCTGCCGATATTGCGCATCAGGCTGTAAATGGCCGTGCCCTCTGCGCGCATGGCCGGCGCCAGCGTGGCAAAGGTCGCCGCGCTCAGCGGCACGAACACGAAGCCCAGGCCAAAGCCCTGGATCACGCCCGGCCAGATGATGTCGGACTGGGACAACACGAGGGTGTAGCGGCTCATCTGCCAGAGCGAAAAGGCCGTCAACGCAAAGCCAAAGGCCAGCAGGAAACGGGTGTCGACCTTGCCCGTCATGCGGCCCACGACCAGCATGGCGAGCATGGTGCCGATGCCGCTGGGCGCGGTGACCAGCCCGGCAATGGTGGCCGGGTAGTGCATCAGCCCCTGCAGCATGGACGGCATCAGCGCGCGCGTTGAAAACAGGATCATGCCGACCAGGAAAATGAAGACCAGGCCGGTCACATAGTTGGCGTTCTTGAGCAGTCGGAAGTCAAAGAAGGACTTGCCCACTGGCGAGAGCGCCGTGTGAACCGCGAAGTAGGCAAAGCTGACCACCACGGTGATCGCTTCAATCCCGGTCTCGGTGGAAGCAAACCAGTCGTTCTGTTCGCCTCGGTCCAGCAGCATCTGCAAGGCGCCAATGGCAATGGAGAGCGTGGCAAAGCCGAATACGTCAAAACTCATGCGGCGCGCCGCCGGAGTGGGGCGTATGTAGCGCCAGATGCCATAGAAAGCCAGGGCGCCCACGGGCACATTGATGAAGAACACCCAGCGCCAGTCGTAGCTGTCGGTTAACCAGCCACCGAGCGAGGGGCCGAGTATGGGGCCGATCATCACGCCCATGCCCCAGACCGCCATGGCCGAGCCGTGTTTTTCGCGCGGATTGATGTCGAGCAGGACTGCCTGCGACAAGGGCACTAGCGCCGCGCCGAAGATGCCTTGCAGCAGGCGCGCCAGCACAATTTGCACCAGCGACCCGGACAGGCCGCACAGCACCGACGCGACCGTAAAGCCGGCAATGGAAGCGAGGAAGACAGAACGCTGGCCAAAGCGGTCGCTCATCCAGCCGGTGAGCGGCGTGGTAATGGCGGCGGCCACGATGAAGGAAGTCAGCACCCAGGTAATCTGGTCCTGGGACGCCGACAGGCTGCCCTGCATGCTGGGCAGGGCCACGTTGGCAATCGTCCCGTCGAGTGCCTGGATGATGGTGGCGAGCATGATCGAAAAAGTGATCATGCGCCGGTTTGGCACCTCGGCGCCGCTGGCAGCTTCACTCATACTGCGCCTCGATGCGCGCGCGCAGCGCTTCGAGCGTGGTGGTGGCCGCTTCCAGGGCTGCGCGGTCGACGTCGGACAAGGTCTCCTTGCGGAAGGCTGCCGCTTCGGCACTGACCTTTTTGTACATGGCCTCGCCGGCAGCCGTGAGGGTGACGTGCTTGATGCGACGGTCGGTGGCACTGGCGACGCGTTCGGCCAGGCCGGCCTTGACCAGCCGGTCAACCGTTGCCACCACGCTCGGTCCTTCGATGGAGAGCAGGGTGGCCAGGGCCGTCTGCGACACGGGCGCGCCGGCCTTGGCGACAGCGGCAATGGCCATCCAGCCAGCCTGGCCAACGCCCAGGTCCTTGAGGCGGGTGTCAATGGCGTGGCGCCACACGCGGGCAGTGTGATGCAGGGCGATGGAGAAGCGTTCTTCGAGGGTAGGCATGGTGGTCCGGGTTAATTCGGTGGCTTATTGATAGCTAGCGAACTAATATTTTACCATGTTGGTGAAATCCTGCTGGTGAGGGCACTGAGGCCGGTCGATGCCTGTGAAAGCGCTGGTTCGGACTAGCGTCCTGGCTTTTTTCGCCCGAACAAGGCGCGCAGGGGAAGGCCGACTAACATCGCGAGCAGCCCAAGAATCAGGGCGATCACGACCACGGGTAGTACGATGTAGAGGAGTAAGCCCAAATAGGCGCCGTACAACATCATGCCCTTCATGGGCGGGCCGCTCATACGGAAACTGCCTCCGTTCTTTTCGGCGCGCACGCGGAAGCGTTCGAGCTCCTGTGCCTGCAGCATCAGGCGCTGCGCGTTATAGCGGTCAAACTCGGGCATGAACTGGCCCTGCATGTTCACGACCCGGTCGCGGCCCGCGTCCACCACGGAGAGCAGGCCATGCGCCCCGAAATTGCGCGCATCGTCGACGCGCCCGCCGAGCGTTTTAAATTGCGGCGGCAATATCCATTTGCCGGCAGTATCAATCACGCCTAATCCTGCAGCAGTGCCCACGATTGCAAGGCCGTTGGCGGTGAACTCGCGCGCGACCATGAAGGGGCCGGCAATGACGGTCTTGCCGCTTGCATCGATATAAGTCCATAGGCCGGACCGGGGTCGGACGGGCGCCAAGCCACTAGCGGAATAGTCGCCTGCGTCCTCGAACACGGCGTCCATGGCCCATTCCCCCTGGCGGTTAATATACGTGATTGCGTGGTCGCGATATGCGCGCGCCAGCCCGTTGGACGCGAAGGAATGCGCAAATTCAAACTGAGGCGCGATCGCCCATTTGCCACTTGTATCAATGAAGCCCCAGAGTTTGCCGGGCCCTTTCGCCGGTGCCAGACCGAAGGCGCCAAACTCCTCGATTTGTTTGTCCGTGGTTGCCGTCACCCATTGACCGCTTGCGTTGATCAAGCCATATTGATACTGCTTGTCGCGCACCCGCGCCACGCCGTCAGCACTGAACTGTCCCGCATCCGTGTAGGTGGGTGCGATGACCCAGCGGCCGCTGCGGTCGATATACCCCCAGGCGTTCTGCGTCACCAGCAAGCCATGCAGCCAGGCCTTGAGCGTGGTTTCCTCGCCGTAGGCTGCCGCCAGACCGTTCGCCGCAAAGTCGCCGACCTGTATGAAGTGCGGGGCAATGACCCATTTGCCTTGGCGGTCGATGAAACCAGTCTGGCCGTGTTGCACCACCCGCGCCATGCCCTGGGAATCAAACGGTCCGGCCCAGTCATAGTTTGCCGCGAGCACAGGCTGCCCGCGCTCGTTCATGTAGCCATATTGCTGCATAGCGGCCACAAAAAAAACGTCGATTTTGTCGGTGCCTGCCGTGCATGGCGTCGCGTGGGAAAATAGCAGTACGCAAAAAAGGTAGTGGGCCAGCCGGATAAATTTTCTCATCCGTCCATGGTATCTGAAGCGCGAGATTGCGCAAGGCGCGATCAGAGCCGGGCCTGCTTACCTGCATCGATGCGGCACTACCGAGTGCGGCAGGCTTTCAACTGGGGCCCTTGCTGCGTGAGTGAGCTGCTGAGCCCACATGGCTGCCCAGGTCATCGACATCGGCGTCCGCGTCCAGTGCCTGCTCATTGCCGCGCGCACTGTGGCGGTGGTTGCCCATGCCTTCGCGCTGGGTGCTTTGCTGGATTTCGCCCAGTTCGCTATCGCTGGCCACGTCACCAGACTGGCGCTCGCCCTGATCGGCCTGTTGCGCCGATCCCTGGCGGGCACCCGCGTCGCCTTCGTCGGCCCCGACTGCGTTGCCGCCCATGCCGCCGCGACCTGTCATGCCGCTGCCGCCTGAACCTATATCGTGCAAATCGCCCCCATGCATGCCGCCCATGCCACCCGACTGCTGGCCGCCATGGCCACCCATGCCCTGATGTCCGCCTTGATTGAGTGGATGGTGGAGCACTTTATCGTCCGGCGGAGTTTGTTTGTCTGTTTGGTCTGCCATATCACCTCCTGGTGCGCGTCAAATCGGCTTTTACGGTTAGACGCGCGCGGCGATTCGGCGTTCCCGGCTTTCCATAAAAATCATCAAGCCGGACTATCGCGCTCCACAAACGCAAACGCCCCCGCTGACGCGAGGGCGTTGCTCAAGCAAATGCCAACCTTAGAGCGACGGCATGCCGAACTGCGGGAACAGATCCGATGCGCCAGCCAGGGCCGACTTGGCCACGTCCATCACGGCTGCGAAGTCGGGATACCAGCCCGCCGCTGCTGTCGGCGTACCGCCCCAGCACATGGCAAAGCCCCAGTCGCCATTGAACTCGAGGACATTGCCGCTGGTGTTGAGCAAACCACCTTTCTGACCATAGAACTTGTGATTGCCCAGCGATGCCGCGCCGTCCCAGCCGTGACCGGCACGCAGGTCGGTCGTCTTGCCGTTCCAGGCCTGGACGTTGGCAATGGCGTTGTTCATCATCGATTCGATGGTGCTGCGTTTCATGGCAGGATTGTCGTCCGGGCTTTGCATGATGGCGATCAGGCGTGCCAGATCGGTTGCTGCTGCCGACAGGCCGCCGCCGCCTTCCTGGCGCTCGAAGTGTTCGGTGCCATAACCCATCGGCACCAGCGGCTGGGCGTCGCTCATGACGCTGGCCATCACCGGGATGTCCTGCGAGCGATAGCGCGCTTCGTCGGCTGGCGTGCTGGCGATCAGGCTGGTGGCGCGGCGGATGCGGTGGATGGACAGCGGGTCGAACAGGTAGTCCTGGAAGGCATCGATTGGGCGCGCGCGGTTGCGCTTCTTGGCCACTACGCGGCCCAGCAGGTAATAGGCGCAGTTGTTGTAGCTCATCATCGTGCCCGGCGTGGTGGGCGACATGGCCAGCGAGGCGACAAATGCGTCGCACTGTTCCGCAGTGACAGGTAGGTGGAAGCTGCTGCCAGGATGCGCGGCCTTGATGGCGTTCAGGATGCCGACTTCGTCGCGGAAGCTGTTGGCGTCAATGCCGCTGGTGTGCTCGAGCAGTTGCTTGATGGTGACGTCCTTGAAGTGAGCGGCCG
This sequence comes from Massilia sp., assembly GCA_045810445.1. Lineage (GTDB taxonomy): Bacteria > Pseudomonadota > Gammaproteobacteria > Burkholderiales > Burkholderiaceae_D > Telluria_A. Next base: position 16,084 of record JBJMVX010000028.1, on the reverse strand, counting down.
TTGGCGCGCCACCGAGCGGCGTTTTCAATTGCAGGATGTCTTGCAGCTTGTCGGTCAGCGCCAGCTTGCCTTCGCCAATCAATTGGTAGATGGCCAGCGCGGTAACGAATTTGGAGACGCTCGCAATGCGAAAACGCGAAGTCGGCTGGCAGACTGGCCAGTCAGGTTCGCCGTAGGAATAGGCGCGCGCATAAACGAGCTTCTTGCCGTGCACGATGGCCAGCGAGGCATTCCAGACAGGCGAGTCGCGCATGGCTTTCATGATCACGTCGTCGATGGTGGCATTGGCGGTTGGGCCGACAGGCGTGAACGTTTGCGGGATGGCCGTTTCCTGTTTGGCGAAGACGGCCGTGTAGCGCGTGTCGGTGCCGCTGCCGCCGCCTTGTACGCTCAGCGGGAAGTAACCCTTGGCGGTCCAGGTATTGAATTCGTTCTGGTAGCCGTCGGCCGTCATGCCGTGGCGCGCCACCCATGGGCCGATTTCGTTGTGGGCGAACAGTGAGAAGTAATGACCGCCGTTGGTTGCCACCTGGACCGGACGGCACCAGCCGGCAGCCTGGGCGTTAAAGCGCGCCTGGTATTGATCGGCCGTTTCGTTGACGCCGTCGGCATTCCACACCGTCTTGGCGGTGTTGGGCAACCACACGGCGGCGTAGCGTGGCGTGGCGGCGTCGCCATAGATGGCCAGCGAGGCCAGGATCAACTTGTCGGCCTTGGCCTTCTTGTTCATGCCCTGGATCGATTCGAGGTCGGTGTCGGCGCCCGAGCGCAGGCCAAAGCGGGTGAGCGCGATGGGCGACTGCATCTGGAATACGGCAGCAAAGCGCGGGTCGCCGGCACTGCCGGTGGCGGCGATCAGGACGGGGCCGAAGCCTTGCTTGGCCTGTTCGTCGAAGGTTTTCTGGAACTGGTCGGCAGTCATGAGCGGCCAATCGCGTTGGGCCACCACGACAGGGCGCTTGATCATGACGGCGCTGTAGTGGGGGGAAGCGCTGGTGCCGTGAATGCTCAGGGAGAGAAAGCGGTAGCCGTCTTTGGCGGCGCTGTCGCGCAGGTGAACGTGTTCGTCAAAGGTCTTGCCATGCCATGCGGTCGTTGTAGTCATACATCCTCCATCAGGTTGTTTTGGATGGTGTCTCGACCCGAAATTGGCGCGGACACCGATGCGCGGGCCTCGTGCCCGGCTGCGTTTCGATTTGTGTAGTGCGTTAGCAGGGGAGGAAGTGTAACTTACAATCTTGTAATTATTTCATCGTCGTCCGACTGTATTTTTGGCGAGTTTTCGGCTTTTTGATAGGAATAAATAATCATTTGATATCACTTTATGTGGTATTTTATTATCATAAGTGAAAGTTTGTGACTTTTTGATTTTTCGGGAAAATGCGGTGGCAGATGGAGTTTTCTGCCTGATGTGGCGGCCTGTGCTGCTTGACGGCGCCGGCGCAGTGGTTAGGCTCGGTGTGCTTTGGAGACAGGGCAAGTGAGCCAGCGGCGGCCGGCGGCTGCAAAAATCACGAAAAATAGCGTTTCGGTGCGGTGGTCGTGCCGCCGCTCGCGCCGCCGCCGTGTAAGTGACCCACGCTGGCCCCACCACATTGCCTCGCGAGAGCAGACCCTACACGTCGTCCTCGCGCAAGCGGGGACGACCGCAAGCGGTCGTACGCCAACGCATGCGTTGGCCCCATACTGAGCAAAGTGAGCATGGGTCCACGCATGCGCGAGGACGACGTGGTGGTGCGCGAGGATGACGTGGTGGTGCGCGAGGACGACGGGGCGAGGGCGGCGTGGGGCGTGCGCAAGGATGCCCTGGCGGTCAGCGCACCATCCAATTCATCGCTTGAGAAGTTGGTCGCAATGACCACCGATCGATTCGGCAGCCATCGCCCCCTTGTCGCCCTTGGCAGCCTGCATGCACATGGCAAACGCTTCTTCCTTGGTTTGTGGCCGGTCCGCCAGGTTCCTCAGGCGGGCGTTTTCTTCCATTAGCATGTGGTTTTGCTTGAGCAGCATATCAATGCGCTCGTGCTCGGTCAGCGGGGCCGCAGACGCCGTGCGATCCTGTGCAAAACTAGCGCCGCATGCGCAGCCCGAAGCAATCAGCAGGGTAAGGATAAGTTTTTTCATGATGCTACCTTTCAGTGGGATGGGACAGCCGAGGCCAGGGTGCTGGCGGCCGGCTGGTCGTTCCAGCGGTCGCTGCGCTGTTGAACATAGTGGGAAAAGACATAACGCCAGGGAATGGCAAACGGCACGATCACGACCCAGGCGATGTCCGTGAACATGGCAAAGGCCGGGTCGCCAGTCTGGCCGGACGACCACAAGGGCAGGGCCACGACGGTCAGCCAGAGCACCTTCCATACCAGCTCCCACAACAGCACTGGCAGCATCTGCAGCGGATAGCGCAAGCCGACCGCGGACATGAACCAGAAGGCAGCGAGCATGCACTGGACCACCCCACCAGTTGGCGTCCAGGGCTTGTCGTGGTGGACGATGCCCGGTATGACGAGAATGCCAAGGCCGATGACCACTAATAAATACATCGCGCGCAGCACGTACAGGCGAAACAGCGAAACTTCATGCATGACATTCTCTCCTTGGAGTTGATGGTTGGCTTTCATGTGTCAAGAATATCTGACACATGAAAGCGCGTCAAGCCAATTTGGAAAATGACGCGTGTCCGCGCGCTGCTCGTTCTGTTTGGTGGGGAGGACTGGTCACCGCGCCGCGGCGGCCAGTCCGGTCAGGCTTCGTTAAATACCAGCGAATGGGCCAGGTGCACGTCCATCATGGATTGATCGGCGTCCTGGGTAAAACCGGCACGCGGGTAGGCGCAAAACAGGGAGAATTCCTCGCTTTTGCACAGTTTGGCCCAGAGGTGCTCAAGTCGAATGGTGGCGGCGTGCTCGCCATTGGCCCACAACAAAGCGACCATCTCGCCGAACGCCCGCACCTGTGGGTAGCGCGGCCTGACCCGGCCAAGCAGCTTGGTCACGAAGGCAAGAAACAGCGCCTCGTCCGGCCAGCCGTCCTGCATGAAGGTGGCCAGGGTCGTTTGCGCATCGAGCGCGATGAACTGGTCGTTGGCCAAGGCCGTCCCCAGGTCGACTCCCGAGCGTAGCAAGCGTTCCGACAGGGCAAGCAGATGCGGGGTGGTGGCGATCAGAATGCAGGCTTCATTCTGACGCAAGCCTGCCGCGACGAAACCTTCCAGCGCGTCAAGGAACACGGCTTCGCTGTCATAGATCTGCACACAGTGTTCGCAGGCGGCCATTTCGGCCCAGAATACATCGACGCCTTTGCGGCTCTTGGAAGTCAGTTGGGCCATGGGCAGCGACGTCGGTCGTGATGTAAAAACGCATTATCGCCGACAATGCAACATTGTCAGGCATGCATTTTGAAATACCGCCGCATCGGCACCACAGGGGCGCAGACCGTTGTCGAAAGATCTTTCTGGTGTTAAGCGATTAAGCAGAAGATTCTTCTGCCTTGCCGCCACTATCAGGCAAAAAGATTGACCTGCGATCCCACCAGCAAATCTTGTGCTGTTTGAATGCTGGACACCTGGTCTGGCGCGGCAATTAAGGGCGTGGACGATTTCGCAGGCGCATTGATCGACTGCTGGACGAGGCCAATTTGTGCCTGCAGGCTGGCAATGTCGGCCTTGCCTTCGCTCGTGCTGGCACTGGCACAATTGACGCAGTCCGACAGGCGGTGCTGCAGCGTTTCCAGTGTTGCCTGCAAGGCGGCTGCAGCGGGCTGGGCGGCCCCTGGCGCGTGATTGGCCACTGCACTTGCTTGTATGGTCGTCATTTTTTTCCCCGAAATGGTGTGCGTTCACACTTGGTCGACGGGAAGGCGGGAATCCTTACACTCGTGCTCCGTGCGGCCTAGTTGCCTTGCACGGCCCAGAAACGCGCGATATCGGCCAGTCCCCATTTCTCGACTTCCTCGTGACTTGCGATGGCGTCCCGGCTTTCCGCGCGGTCCAGGTTCAGTGTCAGTGGCTGGATATAAGCCTTTGACTTTATGGAGAAAAACACCCTGACGATGGGTTTGAGCAGTGAGTTGGAATTGTCGATGACAACAGCGAGCCTGTCCGATTTCAGGCGCAGCAAGGTCCCGACTGGGTAAATGCCCACGCATTTGACGAAGGCGCCAAATATGGTGGGGTCGAAGTGCCCATCCTTGGACCATTCGGCCATTTTTCGCAGGGACACCGCAGGGCTCCAGCCGGCCTTGTACGGACGGTTGGAGGTAATGGCGTCGTACACATCGCACACTGCGCCCATGCGTGCGTGGATGCTGATGGCCTCGCCCACTAACCCGTGTGGATAGCCGCGCCCATCGACCCGTTCGTGGTGGTGCAGGCAGACGTCGAGCGTGATGGGATGGGCCGTGTCTACGCTCTTTAACAAGTCATAGCCCGCCACGGGATGCCGCTTCACATCGGAAAACTCTTCATCGGTCAATTTGCCAGGCTTGTTGAGTAACGCACTGGAGATCGCCATTTTTCCGATATCGTGCAGCAGGCCTGCCATGCCGCACTGGCGCACTTGTTCATCGTCGAAATCGAGCTGGCGCGCCAGGGCCACCATCATGGCGCATACCGCCACCGAGTGCATATAGGTGTAGTCGTCGGCCTGCTTCAAGCGCACCAGGCTGACCAGGGCGCCTGGGTTACGGATGACGGAGTTGGCGATTTCTTCGACCAGCGGCATGGACTGGGCCGGATGGGCGACCTTGCCCATGCGTGCATCGGCAAACATGGCGGTCAAGGCGCTGCGCGAACGTTGCAGAATCTGGGTCGCGCGGCTCATTTCTTCTGCTGTGCTGCTGGCCGGCTGCGGCGTGAACGCAAACCGTGGGACCGGCACGCTCGGCGTGCTCACGTCGGCCTCACGTGGTGCCATGGTCTTCACTTCGGCCTCGACATCGCTGCCCTTATCAGTGTCTATCCACATCTCGGCGATGCCCGATTCACGCAGCTTGTCCAGGGCCGCTACGCCATCGAGGGCGAAGGAGCTGGCCCAAAATGGATTGTCCAGCCAGGAGCCGCACAATTCATGGATGTACATCCCAACCTTGGCTTGGTCTATCGTGATTTTCTTCAGCATGTCGGGGGCTCGTGAAGGAAAAACGCGTCTCGGCAGGGATCGAGCAGCTTCTTGCATTTAGCCATGTATACGCGTCAATAGCAATTGCTCTGTTCGCAAGTGGCGGCGGATCGACAGGCCCGCTGACCTTGCAGCGCGCGTCGCATGGGGGCGGCTGGCTGGGCGCATTTGCGCCGGCTGCCATCTTGCCGTTATAGTCAGCTTCCCTGACTCTGGAAGGCATCGCCCCGTATGCATCGTTTTGTTCAACTGTGGGCCCAGGCCTTCGCCGAAGCGGGCAAATGCCTGGCGCTGGGCGTCAAGGACGCCGCTTCTTTCAAGCTGGGATTGCGCTCCAGCGCACTATGCATTCTCGTCACGCTAGTGTGGATCTGGGCCTATTACCACTACGCCGCCGCGATTGGCACCTTCTTGCTGGCGGTCGCCCTGGTCGGTACCATGGGATTGCTGCTATGCGGCTTTCAGGGGCTGCTTGCCATGCCGGCGGCAGGCGGTGGCAGCGTGGTCGCGATGGGCAATATGGCCGGCGGCATGCTGCAGATCGGGCAGGCCGTCCTCGTCATGGCCGCCATCGCCGCTGCCTTGTATGTGCTGGTGTTCTTGCTGGCCGTGGCCAGCACCGTCAGGCTGGCGGTGCCGCATCTGCTGCTGCCAACTGCCATCGAACGCGCTCGGAAAATCTATCCGGCGCCCGCATCCGCCGACGATGGCCAGCTCGCGCCGACGATGAGCTGGCGCAAGCGCTTCCTGATCCTGGCGTTGCTCTGCGTACCCGTGCTCGCAGCGGCCATGCTGATCCTGCTAGCCTGCTACCTGAACGTGCGGCTGATCTACGGCAGCGTGGCAAAACGCAGCGGTCAGCGGGCCGCCCAGCTGCTGGCCCTGCAATGGCGCTGGCGTCCTTTGCTGCTGATTGGCGTGGCTTGCTTGCTGCTGCTGGTGATACCGGTTTTCAATTTGCTGGTCCCGGCTTTGATGTGCACGGCAGTGATCCGTCTGGCATTCAGAAACAATCTTGACGCCTTGCGGGCAGGGGGAGGGTGCAGCGGAGGGGGCGATCGCTGCCGAAACAGTCGATGCGGCGCCCGCGATCTTGGTCGCGGGCGCCGAGGCCGGGATTAGCAGCCGGTCGTGACGACGTTGAGCGTTGGTGCGGAGGTGGTCGACACCGGTTCGGTGTACATCACGTAGCAGGTCAGGCCGCGGGTGGTGCCGGCGGCGCTGACGGGAATAAAGGCAGTCTGGGTGGCGGTGGTGGCAGGGGCGTTGGCGGTGGCAACGTTGCCCCCTGCAATCTGAGCATAATCTATGGTTTGCAGGCCGGACGCCTGAGCGAAGCCCGTATCGGCTTTCGGATAGCCGGACTGTGCCACGGTGGCAAAGGTAATGGTTGCGCCTTCAAACGTCACCGTCGATGGTGTTGGCGAAGTTGCCAGGTATTTGCCATGGGCGGCCGCTGCCGTCGACGTCAGCGCGCCACGGGCGGCGTTGAGCGAGGCGATGCGGGCGTCAGAGCCAAAGTCCACGAACTTGGGCAAGGCGGTGGCGGCCAGGATGCCCAGGATGACGATCACGACGATCAATTCAATGAGGGTAAAGCCAGCTTGGCGGGAAGGAAACGGTTTCTGCATGATGCACTCCAATAGACGGTGACTGTTGCGGCGAAAAGGGACGGCGCGCTTCTGCTTCAGCTTGCCGTATGCCAGGGCGCGAACCGCGTGACGCAGGCGGCCCGGGTCGACGCGTAAATCATAATTGTTATTTCTCAGAAAAAACTAGTGATTCACAGCAAAATGCAGAATATGCCTGGATTGTTATTCAGATGACCTCGTTTTCAATGTGCAAACGTCATGCAATTTGGATGAAAACCAACAGTCGGCCTGGATGGCTTGTTCAAACGGCAAGCGCTGCGTTGAAAAGGATTGTTGGACTGTCCATTTTTCAAAATGCACCAACTTGATCCATTCAGAACACAGGGCAGGTCCGATTTTGTGTAAGCTATACCTAGCGCGCTGACGGCCACGATCAGCAGGTCTTTCACACCGAATGCGAAGAACCATGACAACTGATGCACCGCTCTACAAGAATCAGGTAATGCTGTTGGCACAGACGTTTTTCATCAAGGACAACCAGGCCGAGTTGCTCCTGTGCGCACACAAATACGACTTTGAAATCGTGTTCTTCGACGAAGTGAACGATTTCGTGATGGCCGTGCAGTATGACGATGGCGACAGCCTGTTCGTGATCGATCTCGATTCCCTGCACAGCGTCCAGGCCGATATGCAGCAGGAGCGCCGCAAGACCATGAACCTGGGCGAATTGCTCGAGCGCCTGCCCACCGACCACAGCTACGTCTACCTGCAAACCAATCGCCAGGGCGGGCGCTTTTTGCTGCAGCAGCGCCTGGTGGACAGCAATTGCCTGGCCTATGCAGAAAAGCCGATTGCCAACGATGTGCTGGTCGATAAACTGTTTACCCTGTTTGTGCAGCGCAAGCGCGGCGACCTGATCCGCCTGATGTATCTCGGCAAGCAGGACTTTTTGGACGAGCCTGCCTTGCTGGAAAAACGCATTTCCTTCGAGCGTCACCTGGATGCGCAAACCCTGCATTTGCGGGTCAAGGAATTGCAACCGGACATAGTCTTAATTGAAGAAAGCGAATACCTGGGTACCGATGCCGTGGTGCGCGTCCTCAAGCGCAATATCGAAGCGGACCCGGTGCGTGAAATCACCCTGCTCCAGCAAAGTGCCGATGTTGGTCTCACCCGCAGCGCGCTGGCCAATGGTTTTGACGAGGTGCTGCATCTGACCGAACGCGACGTGCTGACGGCGCAACTGGTGAACCGCGCCAATAAAATTCGCATCAACAAGGACTTGATTGGCAAGGACCGCGCGACAGGCCTGCTCAACAAGATCGGTCTGCAGCGCAAGGCCCAGGAGCTGATCCAGCAGGCCGGGCGTGAAGGCCGCTCGCTCGCGTTCGGCATTGTCGACATCGATAAATTCAAGACCATCAACGATACCTGGGGACACTACTTTGGCGACATCGTCATCAAGCGCCTGTCCCTGACCCTGGCCCCGCATATCGGCGAGAAGGATTTGCTCAGCCGCTTTGGTGGCGAGGAATTCGTGGTCGTGTTCTGGGACTGCACGCTCGAACAGGGACGTGAGCGGCTAGACGAGATGCGGCGCGCTTTCTGTGCCATTCCGTTTGAGGTCAAACCAGGCGAAATTCGGCAATTCTCGTTTAGTGGAGGCATCGCTGCCTACCCGGCCTGGAAGAGCGAGAATGAATTGTTCCTGCGCGCAGACGCCATGCTGTACGAGGCCAAGCAGGGTGGGCGCAACCAGGTGCGCCTGTAGTGCAACGCTGGTCGATTCCAAAGGCATTGCTGATCGGCGGCGGCCTGGCTGGCCTCGGCGACATCTGCTTCGCCATTTCCTTTGCAGCGTATAACGGCATGACAGCCGAGCGCTTGCTGCAGGTGGTGGCCAGCGGCTTGCTGGGCAAGGCGGCGTTTGAGGGCGGACTGCCCACGGCAGTGGTGGGCCTGGTGTGCCATTTTGCCCTCAGCTTGATGTGGATGGGATTGTTCCTGGTGGCGGCACGCCGCTGGCCTGCGCTGGTCGCCTGGCCGTGGCTGGCAGCGCTCGGCTACGGCCTGCTGGTGTTCTTGACCATGCGCCTGGTGGTACTGCCTTTGTCGGCATTTCCCCGCCCGGTGTCGTTTGCACCGCTCTCCTCAACGCTGGACTTGCTGTCCCATATCTTCCTGTTTGCTTGGCCAATTGTCTGGGCTACCCGCAAGGCGAGCACTGACGCATAGTGCTGGCGATGCCTACTTCGCTACCCGAAATTCGTCGGCCATGTAGGCGTATTGTCGTACGTTGATGGCCTCGATGGCACGCAGCGTTGCGGCGATGCGTTGCACCCGATTACATTCCTCGCGACTGTTCTTGGGCGTGCTGCTGCCGAGGTACAGCAACTCCTGCCCATAAGGCCGCTTCTCATGCTCGAAGGCCACAAACCTGGGTGAGCCGAGGATTTGGAGCCAAGTCTTGCTCAACTTATCGGCGCTCCATGACTGGGCTTTCGCGCGCGCCTGCGCAACGCGGTCCACTTCCGCTTCGTGCCGTTTTTCGTCAGCGCGCATCTCGACAAAACTAGCTTCGATCTGGCGCTTAACGTCCTTGGCGCTCATGGTCGTGCTGCATGTTGAATCGGTGGATGGCGTTTTCGCAGAAGCCGCCATCGCAGGGGGGCGGTTTTCGCACGCCTCGCTAAACTGCGCGGCACGCAGTGTTTGCTCGCTCGCCATCGTTTTGACCGACGCACTCTTCTGTTCATACTGCTCGACCAGTTCGTTGTTCTTGCCGATCCGCGCGTTCAGTGCCTGCATGGCCGTCTTGTCGCGGCGATCCACTGCCGCTTGCTCCTGTTTGAGCGCGGCGCTCAAAGCGTCGATCTCGTCCCCCAGGGCCTTGAGCGCGTCCAGCTCTGCGTTGTAGACCCCCACACTGTCGTTGTACTCGGAGCGTTGAACGCTGCACTGCGCTTTTTCAGCCGCTGTCAGCGGACCCTTGGTCGATTCGGCGTCGGCGCCGTGAGCGTATTGCGATAACATCAGCGGTACTACACACATCGCCAAAAGCCTGGAACGATTCATTTTTTTATCTTTCGTGGAGCGCGAAGCGTTACGTGAGCATTCGCCATATTGCGATGTTTTTTCTGGCGCGCCAGCTATGGCGACGATTGAAAGCTACCTCCCGGCTGAAACCCGGCGACCGTTGCGAGCCGCCATCGACCCGCCATTGGCGGTGTTTGCGCCTGCGCCTCCAATACGACGTTATTGTCAGCAACGCCGGGATTCAGGTCGAGCAAGAGCTGGCCGTCCTGTTGAACGCCAAGGTAGTGCCCCTCATGGACAGCGCTGATGGGAAAAGCGCCTGTATGTGAATGCAGCTGCCAGGTACCTTCAAAAGACTGGCCTGACGTCGACGACGAGACGGGAAGCGTCACCGTCATCGTCGCGACAACCTTGCCAGAGGCATCGCTCAGTGCCAGCCTTTGCGTCACGCTGGACCGGTGGCAAGCGCTGAGGGTCGCACAAATCAAAAGCAATGACAGTGCGTGGAAAGTGGAGAAGTATTTGCGAGCGCGCATATGGCCAATCGATGTCCCAGCAACGCCGGGGTTCATTCTGATTTTACTGTACTTTGTTAGGTGGCTAGTCGGGCGAGCAATTCGGTCGATGGGCCCGACAGAAACTAAGGCTGCGTCGGTAGGAACCGAAAGGACCGCAAGAGGAGCTGGTATTGCTCTTTTCCTTGGCCAACCGGAATGGCGGCGCTGATTGAATAGAGCCGGCCTGTTGAGGTGAAGTGCTCGATGAACGTGGCCTCTTTTCCACTGGAATGGGTAGCAACGTTCATTGCAAGGTAGGAGTTGTCACGGGGAAGATTGGATGGCTCAAGGCTAAAGCGCTTGATGTTCCAGCCGCTGGCGGCAAGTCCTGATCGCATACCGGCCTGGTATTTTTCTGCATTCGCCTTATCAAGTTCGGGATAGCGCCTGGTATCGATGCTGATGAAATAGATGATGCCAGTCTGGCTATCAATGCCTTGATACCTGGTCACGTATCCCGAGCCGGATTGATGCATTGTCCAGTCGTAGGACGGATTGAAGCCAACTGCAAATCCATTGGAGGCATCGACCAGCTCTCCTCCCCTGATTTGTTCTGGTGGTATCGATGCGGGCCCGTCGTCTGCTTTCGCCGCGCCGACCAGGAAAACGCACAATAATAAGAACATTCGTATTTGCATAGCTTCGCTTTTCTGGATAAGGGTCTGTTCCTGGCCGAGACGGACAGCGCGTATTTTCACCACTTGCCGACATTCGGCATGTGGGCTTCCCGCTCGCAGTTCACTTTGGAACGAAATCATCGACTACCTTACCCGTTTCGTCGAAATCAATCCACCTTTCCGACGTGGCACCTGGCGCATAGAGTTGGTATCCGTTGACGTAAATCGGGCGACTGATCATCACTCGCCACCGGGCACCCTTCCATTCCGCCGGAAGATTCGCGGGCAATGGCATGACGTGGTATTGGCAGCCGTTCTTGGCCTGCGCGCATTCCAATGCCGTGATTTTTTTTGCTGCCACAAGTACGGTCTTCTCAGTGGCGCTTGCCTCCGCAGCGTGGACGGGCAACGATCCGAGCACGAGCAGAAGGACTGGTATCAATTTCGTCTTTCGGAACATCATCAGGGCCATTGAGGTTGAACAGGGGACGCGCCGCGTGTGGATGACGAGTACCTGGGCTGAGTGTACCGCCGCGTGCGCCTCCATCGAGAACCTGATGCGGCGGTCAGCCACGCGCAATGCTGGCGCAAGTCCAAACCGCTAGCGCCCGCGATTGCGGATATTGCCGCGCACCGGGATCACGACGTATTCCTCTTCGTCTGATTTGCGGCGCCGTGAGCGATCACAGCTGTTTGGAACGTCCCAACAAGGACCGACATCGCAGCTACTACACATCGCAGCTTCGCCGCACCCTGACACATTGGGGACGTCGCATCCGACGGGAACATGGCAAGGGCAGTCCAGCACACCCGCCTGGCGCGCCAGGGCGCCACGCTTGAGTGGCCGGTGGCGCCGGTATGCGATGCCGCATTTTTCCAGGCGTCCGTCGAGCACGGCGAGGCCATGCCAGACGCCATAGCGCCGGATGGCCCGGTAGCCGAGGGCCGAGCAGCTGCCGCGGCCGCTGACAGCCGCATAGGCGCAGCAATATCCTTTGCGCGGTGACAGGTAACGCTGATAGAAGCGGATCGCCCCGAGTGCCAGTAATTTCATTGATCAGGTCTGGAATCGTGAAGTTGTCAATATTATCACGAGTCCGGACCTGTCTTGACGTTTTGCTATTTACTGCACGCTTTCGCCCTCGCCGTGGCTGTATTCAGGCACGGGCATGCTGCCACCGTTGGCGCCTTCGAAAAACAGCGGCTTGCGCACTTTCGGCGTGGCGCCGACTTCATTCATGGTGGCCGTTTCATACAGGCGGCCGGCTACCATCACGTGGGTAATGCGGTCCGACTTGCGGATGTCGGCCAGCACGTCGCCATCGATGATGGACAGGTCGGCCAGCTTGCCTGTTTCCAGCGAACCCACATCCTTGTCCAGACCCAGGTAGCGCGCGCCGTTGATCGTGGCCGCCCGTATCGCCTCCATCGGTGTCATGCCGCCGCCCACCAGGGTCCACATTTCCCAGTGCGCGCCCAGGCCTTCGCGCTGGCCGTGCGCGCCCATGTTGACCGGCACGCCAGCGTGCTGCAGCTCGGTGGCCGTGCGCGCGACCTTGAAGACATTGAAGTCTTCTTCAGGCGCGGTTTCACGGCGGATGCTCGCTGGCTCCAGGATGGATTTGGGCACGTACTTGGACAGGATGGGGTGCTTCCACACATCCGTGCGGGCATACCAGTAGTGTTCGCCGTCCAGGCCGCCGTAGCCAACGATCAGGGTTGGCGTGTAGCCGACCTTGGTCTGGGACCACAATTGCTTCACGTCGTCATAGGCGCGCTCAACAGGAATCGCGTGTTCGACGCCGGTGTGACCGTCCACCACCATGGCCATATTGTGCTGGAACAGTGAGCCACCTTCTGGCACCACCATCATCCCGGTCAATCGCGCCGCTTCGATAATTTGCTGGCGCTGGTCGCGGCGCGGCTGGTTGTAGCTCTTGACGCTGATGGCGCCGGCCGCTTTCAGGCGCCGCAGGTGGGTCAGCGCGTCGTCCAGGCTGTTGACGGTGGCGCTGAAGTTGCCTTTGGCGCCGTACAAGATGGTGCCGGTCGAGAAGATGTGGGGACCGACCACCTGGCCGTCACGCTGCAGCTCGCTGTGGGTGAAGATGGTGGCGGTGTCGTTGGATGGGTCGTGAATAGTGGTCACGCCAAAGGCCAGGGCCGCGAAGTCAACCCAGCTTTGCTGCGGGATGAAACCGTCCTCGCCCATCGCGCCGTGCCAGTGCGCGTCCACCATCCCAGGAATGATGGTCTTGCCGCTGGCGTCGACCAGGGTCGCGCCCGCCGGCACAGCGATGTCGGCTGCCTTGCCGATGGCCACGATGCGATTGTCCTTGACCACGATGCGCCCGTTTTCAATCACCTCGTCGTCTTTCATGGTGACGATGCGGGCACCGGAAATGACGGTCGTGCCGTGCGCAACAAAGGTCGGCTCGCGAAAGCCGATCTTGATGCCGGGAGCGGCTGCAAAGCCAGGCACGGCGGCAGGCTTGGCGTCCTTGTCATCCGCCTTGGCGTCGACCTTGGCGGCCTCCGCCTTGTCAGCTGCAAACACTTGCTTCAGTTCGCGGGTGAACAATTCGTCGCCCAGCGAGAAGTGCAGGGCGCTGCTGTCGCCCGACCAGTGCAGGTAGTCGCCAGCGTTGATGTCGAGCTTTTTGAACGGTAGGGCATCCATTTTCTCGCCCACCGTGATGGCCTTGCCGGCCAGCGGCAGGGGCGTGACAAACGCATGGAAGCGCTCGCTAAAAGCCAGCCATTCGCCGTTCGGCGACACTGCAAAGGCGGTCGTGAATTCGCCTTTGGCCATGGGCTGCTCTTCATGCTTGTCGAGCGAAATGCGCACCAGGGAGGTCATGGAGTCGACTTCGCCGGTCGACTCGGTACGGGTCACATAGAGATGCCCGTTGTCCTTGCCGTATTGCGGGGCGCGACCGTCGTCCGTCACCAATACCGGCTTGCCCTTGCCGTCGCTGGCCACCTGGTACACGCCAGGCTCCATGCCGTACCAGGGCGTGGTCAGGAAGCGGCCGCGCGCTTTCACGTAGGCCACCTGTTTGCCGTCGGGCGAAAACGCCGGGTCCATGTATTTGCCCGGCATGGTGGTCAGAATGGTTTCCTTGCCGCTGCGCAGGTCCAGCGTGCGCACCGAACCGAGTTGCTGGTCATCCCAGGTGGTGAAGACGATGCTGTTGCCATCGCGCGAATATTTCGGGAAGTATTCGAAGTGGTCGTTCTGTTTGGTCAGGCGGCGCGGCGTGCCGTTGGGCAGGCTGCGCGCATACAAATGGCCCAGTGCGGAATAGACCACTTGCTGGCCTTGCGGCGCGACCGTGGTCCAGCGCAGTTGCTTGACCTCGAAAGACTCGGGCGCCACCGCGTTTTCAAAGCGCAGGGCATTGCGCACTTCGCGCGTATCCTTCACGTGGAAGGGAATCTCGGCGGCTTTCTTGGCAAAAGGATCGAGGCGCCAGATTTTGCCCTTGGCCCAGACCACGATTTCCTTACTGCCTGGCAGCCAGCTAAACGAAGGATAGACGCCGTGGATGGCCCAGGCTTCCTGCATGTCGCGTTCCAGTTCGCCCCATACCGGTGCTTCCACACCAGTCGTCAAGTCTTTCAGGAACAGGGTGGACTGGTTGCGCACGCGACGCACAAAGGCCAGGTATTTGCCGTCCGGTGAAGGCGTGGGGCGCACCGCGCCGCCCGGGCCGCTGACGAAAGCCTTGGTTTTGCCGTCGTTCAAATCCTTGCGGAAGATCTGGTAGATCTGGCCGTTTGAATCCTTGTTGTATTCAAAATTCTTGCCGGGCGTGGTGTCCTGGGAATAATAGACATAGCGGCCATCGGGCGAGAACGCTGGTTCGCCCAGGTCTTTTTGCCAGGTGGCTTTTTCATTGAGTTGCACGCCAGCGCCACCTTGTGCGTGGTACATCCAGATCTCGCCGGAACCGAGGGAGCGGGTGCCGGTGTAGTGTTTGCGCGCGGCGATGAATTGTCCGTTTGGATGCCACACCGGATTGTTCACCAGGCGGAAGGTCTCCTTGCTCACTTCGTGGGGATTGCTGCCGTCGGCATTCATGATCCAGATATTGTCGCCGCCAGCGGCGTCCGACATATAGGCAATCTGTTTGCCGTCGGGCGAGAAGCGCGCTTGCATTTCCCAAGCGATGGAATGGGTCAAGGCCTTGGCTTCGCCGCCAGCGATGGGCAGCAGATACAGGTCACCGAGCATGTCGAAAATGATGTTCTTGCCGTCCGGGCTGACATCGACACTCATCCAGGTGCCGGTATGGGTATCGATCGTCACTTGCGATGAAGGGCCAGGTGGGTGATTGACATCCCACTTCTTCTTGTCCTTGGCGGCGTCGTCGGCGGCGATGGCCAGGCTGCTCATGCTCAGCATGGCAGCGGCAATGGCCAGATGCATTCGTTTCATGGGTGCTCCTTCAATAGCTTGTGGCGGCAATCTGCAGGGATGGACGGACTCGAACGTGGTCTCGTCGAAAACGTCGAACTATTGATTCTAGGACACATTTGGAAATCGCGAAAGCAGAACCGCTGGCGTCATTACAGGCGTCCTGCGGTTTCGTGCCGCGTACATACGGCCCGCCAATCTGTGTCTGCGGCCTTGGTGGCGCAGGGATTGTGCGTCCGGGTGTATGGTGTGAGGGTGACCGCGACGACGTGACAGGAGAGCGCATGCCATCCGAACAGATTGATGGATACGAGATTGAGTACGCGGGTGTTCCGTTGGCCAATGCCGAGGGCTGGGGCGCCCAGGTGGCCATCTATCGGCCATCAAGCAATCCCATGCACCGCAACTGCGTCTTTGCCGAGCAGCGCGTGGCGCTGGAAACCGTGTTTGCGACCCAGGCTGCGGCCGAACAGGCGGCGCACGAGCATGCGCTGGCCATCCTCAAGGCCGGTCACGCCGGCGCCGCCCACTGAGGCCTCAGTCCTGACAGCCCGTCTGATTGCGCCCAGCCTGCTTGGCCAGGTAAAGCGCGCGATCGGCCCGTTCAAACAACTGTGCGTACGTTTCGTCGGCCTGCCATTGCGCGACGCCGAAGCTGGCGGTCAGGGGCGGCAGTTCCGCCAAGCGCTGTGCCATGATCCGCAGGCGGATGCGCTCGGCAATGGCGTGGGCCGCCTCGTGCCCGGTG
>JBJMVX010000027.1:0-8269 GCA_045810445.1 Massilia sp. | reverse complement strand
TGACTGCCCGAGCGCTGGTGCAGCCTGTTCATCGGGTGCGGCCAGGTGCAGCACCACGTCCACATCCAGGTCTTCACGCAGGTAAAAACGGACCATGAACAACAGTTGCGCATGCAGGGCCCCGCCAGGCAGCAAGGCTTCGTAGCGTGCCATGTGCAGCGGGCCGATATCGAGCGTCATCTTGCCGCGTGCATCCCAGGCGCGCTTGCCCAGGACCGTGCTGTGGCCAAGTGCCTGGTTTTTCCCGCGGGGCCCGATGGTGGTGCGAAAGCGCGGATCAAGGGCCAGCCAGCAGCCCTGTTGCTGAGTGCCGCGTACCGCTGCGTTGAAGGCGTCGGCCAGCATCTGTTCCAGGCCCGCCATCGAACGCTCGCGGCTGGCCAGCAGGCCCGCGTAACGCAGCAGGCAGCGTGGGTCTACCTGCGCGTGGCCATGGGTGCCATCGTTGTACGACACGCCTTCGTTGTAGCCAATGAGCTGAAACAGCAGTCGTTCCAACAAGGGGGCCGCAGCGCCGCTGTCGGCACCCAGCGCAATGCTGTGTTTTTTACGCCCCCGGTAGAAATAGGACAGCAAACGGTGGTTGAAGATGTCGAGGAAATCGCGTGCATCGTCGTCCGCCTGGCCGGGCGCGGACGGAAAATTGGCGCGCACGGCGGCAGGACGTGAACGCTGCAGCACCAGTTCCGCATAGGGCTGGGGCAGCGTGCCCTCGTTTCCGGCAATGCCCATGAAGGCCACGTCAACCCGCACCATGCCATGCCCGAGCGCGGTGGCGCCCAGCACATCGCTGGTGGAAAATTCAAAGCCGACCTTGGAGCGGAAATTGATCGCTTCGTGCGCAGGGTCCGAGCCGCTGCCCACGCCCACCTTGCCAACGGCTGCGCGTTCGAGCACCCGCACCAGTTGCGTGAACTCGTAGCAATCGGCCTGGTCGAACAGGCCCGATGGCAGCGTGTGGCGGTTCAGTTGATCGACGGCGGCCATGCTTTTACCTCGTCATTGCCATCCATGACCGTCACGCTGGCAAAGGCGTTGACCGACACGTACAGGGGAAAGAAGCGCTGCAGCACCGCGGCCAGCATCAGGGGCGCCCCCTCGCTGTAACCACCGCGTTTGAAGCGCAGCACCAATTCCACGCCACGCCGAAAACCCGGTGCCGGGCCGCTGCGCACGGGCCGCACCACGCTGTGGCATTCCATCGTTTGCAGCGCGCGGATTTGCTGGGCACCCGCCACGCTGTTGCCGCTGTTGCATAGTTCGAGCAGTTGCTGCAGGGCGGCTCGGCCATTGTGCTGACCATCGAGCTGGTCGAGCGAGAGCTGGTTCAAATTTAGCAGGGAGGCCAAGCGCCACAGCGTTTCACCATCGAGCGGCGGCGCGATTTGCGGCGTGGGCTGGTACAGGCAGCTCGCTGGCAGCACGCCGGCGCTGCTGTCGGCCTTGAAGCAAGCCTGGGGCTGGCCTGGGGTCTCGGGGCGGATTGCTTCGGCCAGGTCGCCATTGGTGCACAACACACGCGCGCTAATCAAGGGAATCGCTTCCGGCGTCGCGGCGCCCAGGTCGGCGTCTACAAAAGACAGAAACAGATCGGTGCCGCGCATGCGTGGCCCCAAGGTGTGGTCGCGCCGCGCACTCCAGTATGGGCCTTCGCCGGCGCTGCCCTGCTGTGCCAGCACGTAAGGCGTCAGCGGCCGGCCACGCTGACCGTCGGCGTAGGAAGCTTCTACCGACAGGATGGAGTGGATTTCGGTGGACGCCTCGCGCCGCAAGTCGCCCACCAGGCGGTATTCAACGCTGCGGCCGTCGAGCCGGATCGCTTCACGGGTGCGTTCAAAGAGGTTGATGGCCGGGGTACAGCCAAGCTGGAACTGACTGGCATGCACCTGCATGCGGCTGCCGGCCTGGCCGTGAATCAGGACCAGCAAATCAACGCAATCGGGCGCGGTGTCACCACCTAACGCGCGCAAGGCGGCATCGATCCCGGTGGCGTCAAAGAACATGAATTTGCGCGGAAAGGCAAAATACTCCTGCAGCAGCCGGTAGCCGGGATGGGCGTGCGGGGGCGCTGGAAGCGCAGCCTGGTCGGCCTCAAAGCCCACTTCGTGCCAGCCCACAGGCGCGGCTGGCCGACTCTCGGCCAAGGCGTCGCGTGGGGCCAGTTGCACCTCGGTGACGTTCGAGAGCAGTAGTTCGTACAGGGGGTTGACCTGGTTCCAGTCGCCATACAAATGAAAGCGCAGCTGCTCCGGCGCGATCTGGCCGTCTTTGCTTCCAAAGCTGGTCTGGGTGCACTGCAAGCGTATGCGCAGCACCTGTGCGACCTCGGGCCGGCCCTTGAGCGCAGGATGGTTGCGCGCGTCTTCCAGGCGCGCCAGCGGCACGCTCAGCGGCCACACCTGGACCGGGTAGCAGGTGCGGAACTGGCAAGGCACGTCTGCCACATCGGGCGAGCTTTCGCGCCGGCCCAGCGCATGCAGGGCGGTGCCGCGCGCAACGTCGCGCCGCGCGCTGGCCAGTCCCTGGCGCAAGTCGGGCGCAAAGCGCACCACCGTCATGGCGGGCACTGGCGCCATCAAATTCGGATGCAGGGCGTCGAGCAAGGCGCCTGCTATCTGGGGAAATTCACTATCGAGATCGCGCCGCAGCCGTCCGCTGAGAAAGGCGAAGGACTCGATCAGACGCTCCACATGGGGATCGGGCGACTCCATGCCACCCAGTTCCAGGCGACCTGCCATCTCCGGATGCTTGAGCGCGAACTCGCGTCCCGCATTGCGCAGATAGTCAAGCTCGCGCCGATAGTAGGCCAGTGGATCTTGCGCTTGCATGTTCATGCGGCCCCGCTATCGGCATTGGCGTTGAGGTTAAACCGCACTGGTTCGAGGCGGCCCGCCACCAGCACCATGCCGGAAACGTCCACCCGCAAAGCCTGACGGCTGTTGGGAATGCGTTGCAGCGCCACCTTCACCTCGCGCAGGCGCGGCTCGAAGGCGGTGATCGTGTCCTGCACCAGCCTGGCCAGCAGCTGCTGGTCGTCCAGGTTGGCCGTGTACAGGTCCGAATAGTCCGGCAGGCCGTAGTCGACCACCGAGCGCGCGTGCAGCGCCAGTTGGGCGCGAGGCACGGCGCAGCGGGTATTGAGCAGGCGTGAGAGCTCCTGCTCGATCGAGCGCTCCAGCGGCGAGAGCGCACGCTGCTCGCCTTCCTGGCGGGCCGCATGCCAGCCGAGCAGCGAGGAGCCGCCCTCGCCGTCCGGATGGAAGCGGTCGAACAAGGGCACACGGCCCCCGCGCACATGATCCAGACTGGCCACGGTTTATGCCGCCGTGTTGGTCTTCATGTCCCACTTGCCAGGCGAAGTACCTTCCTTGGTGGAGTCGGCCTTCTGGGTCGTGTAGTCCCACTGGATGGCGGTGAAGTTCAGGGTCAATGTCTCGGACGGCTTGTCGCCCCCCGACGAAGCGGCGCTGACGCTCGAAATCATCGCGTCCTTCAGGGTATAGACCATCAGCGGCATGACAGTCCCGTTTTCATTACGGCCCACAGTGACCTTGCCATCACCGATCTTCTTGCCTTCGCAGCAGGCCTGGTTAAGTACGGGCGACGACTTGTCCATGTACTTGGAGATGGTGAAGTCCTGCACGTTCGGTTTGCCCGAGGTGCGTTCGCGGTTACTGGTGTCGCTGGTCATCTGCATGGCCACGGCGTGGCTATACGACAGGCATTCGATCTTGTCTTCGAAGCCCTTGAGCAGACATTCACCGGCCATGCCGGGTAAATCCAGAATAATGACATCCACGCTAGTTTCCTTTAAAAGTGTTCATCGTGCGCTCCCGGTGCGGGAGCGCGCTGGTTTGTTCGTCCTTACGCGCCCACCGGTTGCGGCAGTTCGGCCACCATCCGGATCGAGGCGGTCAGTTCTTCCAGCTGGAAGTGCGGCCGCAAGAAGACGGTCGCCTTGTACACGCCTGGCTTGGCCGGATCTTCCGTCACGTCGATGCGCGCTTCACGCAGCGGATACTGGGCTTTGAGCGACTGCGATGCGTTGTCGTTGACCAGCACATAGTCGGCAATCCAGGTGTTCAGGAAGTTCTCGACGTTTTCACGCGAGGCAAAGCTACCGACCTTGTCGCGCATGATCACCTTGATGTAGTGGGCAAAGCGCGATGCGGCCAGGATGCATGGCAATTGGGCCGACAGGCGTGCGTTGGCAGTGGCCAGCGGCTTGTTGTAGACGGCGGGCTTGTTGACCGTCTGGCCGCCGAAGAAGGCCGCGAAATTCGCATTCTTCTTGTGCACGACAGCCATGAAGCCCAGGTCGTTCAACTCTTTTTCGCGGCGGTCGGTAATCGTCACCTCCGTCGGGCACTTGGCGGCCAGGTCGCCTTCTGCGGTGTTGAAGGTGTGGATAGGCAGACCGGCAACGACGCCGCCACCTTCCACGCCACGGATCGCAGCCGACCAGCCAAACTGGGCAAACGCGTCAGTGATGCGCTGGGCCAGCAGGTAGGCCGAGTTGCCCCACAGGTAGGACGCGTGCGGCATGCCAGCGGCAGCTTCCTCGTAGCGGAAGTTTTTGACGGGCACCGTTTTTTCACCATACGGCAGGCGCAGCAGGTAGCGTGGCAGCGTCAGGGCCACATAGCGCGAGTCTTCCGTGTCACGGAAAGCGGTCCATGCGCTCAGTTCGGCGCTCTCGAAGGTCTTGGACAGGTCGCGCGGCACGCCCAGGTCGGTAAACGAGGCCATGTCGAACAGTTCGGGTGCGGCGGCGGTGATGAATGGTGCGTGCGCCATGGCAGCCACGCCAGCGATTTTTTCCAGCATCGCCAAATCGGCCACGCTACGGGTGATATGGTAGTCGCCCACCAGCACGCTGAAGGGGTTGCCGCCAAAAGTACCGTACTCGTCTTCGTAGATCTTCTTGAACATATTGCTCTGATCAACGTCGACTGCCTTTTTCAGGTCGGTCGCCAATTCATCCTTGCTGATGTTCAGCACGCGCAGTTTCAGACGCGAACTCGTTTCGCTGTTTTGCACCAGGTCGTGCAAACCGCGCCACGATTGCTCCAGCGCCTGGAACTCTTTGGAGTGCATGATCGCGTTCAGGCCAGCCGTAAGCTTGCCATCGATCTCGTCGATGCGCTCCTGCAGCGTTTGCATCAGGCTCTTTTCCGCCGGTTTGGGCGTGAGCGCACCGTTTAATGCCTGGTTGGCAAAGCGCTTGAGCAACTTCTTAGCGCTGTCTTGCTGTTCGGCCTGCAATGCCATGCGGCCTTCGTCGATAATTTGATCGAGCAGGCTTGCCGTGTTTTCTGTAGTCCCAGCCTGAGCTGTGGCCTTGGTTTTCTCCACCATCTTGATTCCCCTTGCAGACGCTGTGCGTCTTCACATTGATCGAAACTTCAGGCTGGCGCGCCAGTTGGCGGCCCTGCCGTTCGTGGTGCCTTATTTTTTCTCGGGTTCGGTCTCGTCCGGCTTGCCGTCGTCCGCCTTCTTCTCTTCGGGCTTGGCATCGCCGGCAGCCGCCTTCACGCCGCCCAGCTCGGCCAGTTTTGCCTCGCGATCAGCGTCCGCCACAGGCGTGCCATCCTTGCCCACGAACAGCTCGGTCAGGCGGCCTTCCAGCTTGGCATTGCCGTCAAGCTTGGCCATCAGGTCGCGCAGCTCATTGCGGGTCTGGAACAATTCATTCAAACCTGGCACCGAGGTGACCACATGTTCAGGCTCGAAGTGATCGATCTTGCTGAACAGGATTTCGCCCCCCAGCTCGATGCCAGGGACAGGATCGAAACTCAGGCCCGACACGTCCAGGCGCGGACCGATCTTGGCCAGAACATTGTCAAAGGTGTCGCGGTCGATATCGACCAGGCGACGCTCGCCGACCGGCACCACGTTGACAGGCATGCCGGACAGATCGGCGAAGATGCCCACAACCAGCGGCAACTCCTTCTTCTCAATGGCGCCAGCCGTTTCGACATCGTAGGAAATCTGCACCCGGGGGGCGCGATTTCTCTCCAACCACTTTTGTTTGCTAGGTGTGTGCATCGTAGACTCCTCATCACGGTAAATCACGTTGACTGACGGACCGCCATCCTGGCCGGCTAACACTGCTTCATTGCTTACAGACTTGCTTCCAAACTTGCTTTCAAAACTCCCTTGTGCCCTGCTCTACTTCGGTCCCTGCTTGCCCACCGGCCGCGCACCGCGCCGTATCACATCGTCCCAAGTGCGAAACTTGTCCAACGGAAGACCGGCCTGGGGCGCGTGTTCCGGATCTGGCCGGTAGTGGCCCGAACCATTGCTCCACCAGCGCAGCGCACCGCTTTCGAAATACGCTTCGCCCGCATACATCACCGGTGCGCCCTGGGCCAGCACCGGATGGCGCAGGCGCGGATGCATCAGCGTTTCGCCGCTTTGGGTGCGCACGAATACGTAGCGCGCATTGGGCACGTAGTGGCCGCGTCCGCCGCGCCCGCGCATGCCGTAAGTCCCAAACTGCTGCTGCAGTGTAAAAATCTCCTCGCGCTTGGTATCAGGCTGGGCCAGCGGCCGCAGGTTCTGATACAACCGCGTTTGCATTGCGATCTGCTTGGCCTGAATTACCGGCGGCACCCGCAGCGTTGCCGCCCGCGCCGGCAAGACGGCAGGTGGCAGCGGCAAGGCGCGCTTGGGCGGAATCATGGCCATTCGCTGCTCACTTGCCGCGCGTGCCCAGCAGGCGGAAGATCTGCTTCAAGTCCGACTCGCTGTCGAGCAGTTCTTCCAGCAATTCTTCCAAAGGCATTTCGCCCCAGGCCACTGCGCGCCGCACCAGGTAGGGCACCGGGCTGTGCGGCTCGGTACGCTGCAGGTATTCGGCCACATCGGCCAGGCGGCGGTAGGCTTCGACGCGGCTCTCGATGGCGTCGCGCCCCAGGGCCGGCAATCGCGGCTGGCGCGCTGCGCTCTCGCTCGCAGGTGGTTCCATCGTGTCTTCCTCCTCGGGTTCAGGGGCCGGCAGCCGGCCCAGGTCGTCCAGTGCATTGGCGCACCCTTGCAAGGCAGCGCTCAGGGCCGCAAGCGATGGCGCCAACTGTCCCAGGCGGGTGGCCAGCATATTGCGCAGCTCTCCCAGGACCGCGTCGCAGCGTGCCCAGTCATGCGCCAGCGCGTCAAAGTAGCCGCGCGGGGCGATGGCGGCAGCGGCGCTGAAATGGCTGCGCAAGGTCTGGTCTGGCGCCGGCGGGGGTGGCGTAAAACGCCCCTGTTTGGTGGCGGCTGCCTGGGCCAGTTGTCGCTCGGAGCGCAGCACGGCTTCCCAGCCGGCCAGGTTCAGCGCGCGCCCATCGGGCCCGATGCCGGGCGCCAGCGCCACCGACTGCAGGGCCAGCGGCAGGTTGCGGTTAAGCCAGGCAAACGGGGCCGAGCGAAATTCCAGGTCGCCGCGCTCGGGCAGCGGATGCACACTGTCCCAGAATTGCTTGGACAGGCCCAGCATCAGCTCCAGACCATCGGCCAGGCCGGCCAGACCACGTCGGTGAATGGCCGCTTCGCATAACCAGGCCGCCACGTTCAAGTCCTTGCTCTCGGTGCTTAGCGACGCCACGCACAGCGCTTCGGCCTTTTCCCATTCGGCGCGCTTGGTGACGGGCTTTTCCCACACGCCCTGATTCGTTTCGTCGGCGCGCCGCGCTTCGCGGATGGCGGAATAAGTCACGCCCCCGTTGATGTCCGGGCCGCAGGGCGGGTGCGCGGCCAGTGGCGCCAATAGCGTGGCCAGGCTGGTGTCGTCCAGCAGTGCGTTCAAGGTTGTCCTCCAGTTTGATTGGTGGCGAGGTTCTCGCGCCGCGCGCGCACCAGCACCGTGCCCTCGAGCGCAGGCGCGTCGATGGGAAACCTAGGAAAAGCCACAGCGCTCTTCTGATTGGGCGGCAACAAGGTCAGGCGAACAAACACCTGGGCCGGGGCCAGCACCTCGGCAGCTGGCGCGTTGCGACCTGCCACCGCCGCCGAGCTCAAGGGCACGGCAAAGTGCAGCGTCTCCCCGCGCGCCGAGGACACGCGGTAGTTGCTCAAAAGGCGCAGCAAGGACCACGGCTCGCTGAACTCGTAGTGCACGGTGCGCCCGGTTACGCGCATATGGGTATCTTTAGGATCGGCCTGGGGCACGGTGGCCGTGTTTTCCGCCCAGCGCAGGGCCAGGTGCACTGGCATGCCGATGCGCCAGCGCAGAGGCGCTGGGTCGGGATTGTCGCCGTTGCGATAGCTCAGGGTCTGGTCGCCCACC
>JBJMVX010000026.1:0-5538 GCA_045810445.1 Massilia sp. | reverse complement strand
GCTTTGGCAGCTTGTGCATCACGCCCGCTTCGTCGCGGTTGAACTGCATGAACACCAGGTTCCAGATTTCGATGAAGCGGTCGCCGTCTTCGTCGGGCGAGCCTGGCGGACCGCCCGGAATGTCGGCGCCGTGGTCGTAGAAAATCTCGGTGCACGGGCCGCATGGGCCGGTGTCGGCCATCTGCCAGAAGTTGTCCGAGGCGTAGCGCGCGCCCTTGTTGTCGCCAATGCGGATGATGCGCTCTTTTGGCACGCCCACTTCATTGGCCCAGATGTCGTAGGCCTCGTCGTCTTCCTGGTAGACGGTGACGGTGAGCTTTTCGGCTGGCAGGCCATACACCTTGGTCAGCAGTTCCCATGCGTAGTTGATGGCGTCGCGCTTGAAGTAGTCGCCGAAGCTGAAATTGCCCAGCATTTCAAAGAAGGTGTGGTGACGCGCGGTGTAGCCGACGTTTTCCAGGTCATTGTGCTTGCCGCCGGCGCGCACGCAGCGCTGCACGGAGGTCGCGCGCGTGTAGGGGCGCGAGTCGGTACCGGTGAAGACGTCCTTGAACTGCACCATGCCGCTGTTCGTCAACAACAGGGTGGGATCATTGCCCGGCACCAGGGAACTGGAACGGACAATCGTATGGCCCTTCGATTCGAAGAATTTAAGGAATTTGTCGCGAATTTCGGATGATTTCATGTCGTGTGGGCGAGTGAGAGCAGCATGCTATAAAAAAGCGATTATAGCCTAGTCGTCAGGAGGGGAATACAGCCGCACCGGCGCAAAGCCGGTCGTTTCAGCGCGGTCCGGCGGGGCCGATCAGGTCAATGCGGTCGGTGCACAGGCCGTCGACACCCCAGGCCATGATTTCGCGGGCGCGCGCCGGGTCGTTGACGGTGTAGCAAAACAGGCCAAAACCGGCAGCTTTGACCTGGGCTGCCAGCCCGCCAGTGAGGTATTTCTGGTTGGTGTGGATGGCCACTGCGTCCAGCGCGCGGGCCTGGGCTTCCCAGCCCGCGTCCAGCTTGTCGATCAAGTAGGCGCGCGGCACGTCAGGCGCGGCCAGGCGGGCAGCGTCGAGCGCTTCGACGCTGAAGGAGGACAGCAAGGGCAGCTTGGCCGGATCATCCTGCGCCACTTCCAGTGCAAAGATGGCACGTGTCAGTTCGGCCACCGCCTTGCCGGTCTGCGCGTCAAAGCCGGGCGCCGGCTTGATTTCGATATTCATCCAGATGTCGTTGGCGCGGCAAAAATCGACGAACTGGGTGAACAGGGGCACCGGCTCGCCCTGGAACTGGGGGCCGAACCAGCCGCCCGCATCCAGGGCCACCAGTTCGGCCGCATCGTAGTCGAACACATTGCCGGAGCCGGCCACGGTGCGGCCCAGGTAGGGGTCATGCATGACCACGGGCACACCATCGCGCGCCAGCATGACGTCGAACTCCACCGCGTGAAAGCCATGCGCAAGACCACACTGCAGGGCCGCGATGGTGTTTTCGGGGGCCAGCTTGCCGCCGCCGCGATGGGCGAGATACTCAGGATAGATCCACATGGCGCCACCTTATCACGGCGCCTGCCCACCTGTCCTGAACTGGCGCCGATACTGGGCCGGGGTCTGCCCCACTTCGCGCTTGAACAACGCGCCAAAGGTGGCCACATCGGCATAGCCGACCATCTCGGTGACTTGGGCTAAACTGCGCTCGCCCGATTCGAGCAACAGCTTGGCCTTGCCGATGCGCGTTTGCTGCAGATAGGCCAGCGGTGCGCGCCCCGCTTCAAGCTTGAAGCGGCGCAGAAGCGTGCGTGGGCTGACATGAAAAGCTGCCGCGATGGCGTCCAAGTCGTAGGGCGCGGCCAGGCGCTGGTCAAGCCAGGCCATGACCTGGCGCGCAAAACCGCCTTCAGCCCTTGTCAACATGCGCGTGTCGACATAGGGCGCCTGGCTGACACGCCCAGCGTCGATCAATCCCATGCGCGCGACCGCCCGCAGCACTTTGGCGCTGGTGTGCTGACGTATCAGGTGCAGCGCCAGGTCAAAGGCGGCGCTGAAGGAGCCGGTGGTAGTGACGCCGCCGTCCTCCACCAGCATGGCGCTCGCGTCGAGCGTCGTGGCCGGGAAGCGCTGCGCCAGGTCGGCAGCAAACAGCCAGGATGTGGTGGCGCGGCGCCCATCGAGCAGTCCCGCCTCACCGAGCAGGAAGGCGCCCACGCAGGTGGCGGCGACCGGCACGCCTTTGCGGAAGGTGAGCGCCAGGCGCGCGATTTCCGGTGCGAGTCGGGTCAAGGGGCGCAGGCAGCCGGTGCGGTCGCCCACGTCCATACCTGGCACGATCAGGAGGTCGGGCAGCGTGCGCGTGGCACGCCGGGTCGCCATGCCCAAGCCACCGGCAGCGCGGATATCACCGCCAGCGATGCTGACGACGTTGACATGGAAAGGTGCAGGTGTGGCCGCGCCATGCAGGGCGTGGGACACGCGATTGGCCAGCAACAGGGTGTCGCAAAGGCCAAACACTTCCATGCCCATGCAGCCTTCAAACGCGAGGATATCGATACGCAGTGTTTTCATGCTGGCGATAATGCCATGATATATGGCGATATCGCCACTTCAATATCAAACCTCGGCATCGCACAATGGGGCCTTCTACCCAAGGAGAATGCCGTGCTACTTTCCATATTGCTGTTTGATGGTTTTACCGCCCTCGATGTCGTCGGTGGCTATGAAGTGCTGGCCAATGTGCCAGGCATGGAGATCGAGTTCGTGGCCGCGCAGTGTGGCCTGGTGGCGGCTGACACCGGGCGCCTGGGCATGCAGGCTTACAAAACGTTTGCGCAGCTCGATGCGACGGATATTTTATATGTACCAGGTGGGCCGGGTGTGAGGGCGGCCATCGCCGACGAGGCATTGATCGACTGTGTACGGCGTGTGTCCGCCGCCAGCGCGTGGACCATGAGCGTGTGCAATGGCGCAGAAATTTTGGGCGCGGCAGGTCTGCTGGCCGGGAAAAACGTCAGCACCAACTGGTTTGCGCGCGAGAAGGTCGCGGCCTACGGCGCCAGCGTCGGCACCAAGCGCTATCAGCGCGACGGCCAACTCGTCACCGGCGCCGGCGTATCGGCCAGCATCGATGCCGCACTTTACCTGGTTAGTTTCTTGACCTGCGAAGTGACGGCCAAAACCATCCAGCTAGGAATTGAGTACTACCCCGACCCGCCGTTTGGCAGTGGCACGCCGGACACCCAAGCTGAAGCCATGCAGCAGATGGTGGCGGCATTTGAACGCAAGGCGCCGCAACGCCTGGCGGCACGCAAGCTGCCGTTTTGACACGCTACAGGTGGCGCAAAGGCGACAGTGGTGAACTGAGCCAGGCAAACAAGGCGATATTGATGATGACGGTGCACCAGAAGCGCATCTGAAACGAGGGCTTGCTGGACTTGTGGCGCAGCAGGGTCTGCGCCAGCATCGCGCCCGGCCAGCCACAGGCCAGGCCAACGAGCAGCAGGGAGTTTTCCGACGTGCGCCAGCGCCCGGCCTTGGCGGCCGCCTTGTCGGACATATACATGGCAAAGCTGAGCACGCTCAGCACCGCGTAGAGCGCGGCAACCTCTGGCGGCATATGCCAGGTGTACACCGCGCAGCCGAACACGGCAGCCAGGACCAGGAACGAGAAGATCCGCATGGCAATAATTGATGGAAGGAAACTTCCAGTGTAGTCGGGCCCGCACGGCTTGCCAAGCGATATTGCCTCCTCGCCGATTCTGTGCGACCATCGTGCCGCTTGCTTTTAAGTCAATTTTATCCAGGACGCCATGAAACCATCCTTACGCCTTGCCCTTTTGCTCGCCCCCGCCGTGCTGGTCGCCTGCCACAAGAAGGCGCCAAAGCCGGCCCCGGCCCCCGTCGTCATCGCCGCGCCGGCCACGGTAGCCGCACCGGCACCAGCGCCGGTCGTCGCCGCACCTGCCCCGCAGGACCGCTCCAAGATGACGGACGAGCAGAAAGATATTGCAAGGCGCCAGGACAAGCTGGACTTTGCGACCATGGAAGACAAATACCTGAACGATCCGCAGGCGCAATGGGCCAGCGGCGCGAGCGCCAGCGGCAGTTACGGCAGCCCGGAGCCCAGCAAATACCACCTGCCAAGCATGGCCACCGGTGCGCCGGACGGCGAATACTGGCAGAACAAGAGCAGCGATATCGGTTTCGAATGGGTGCAGCTGGACTACGCGAAACCGGTGGCGGCAACCGAGGTGCGCCTGGTCATCCACGGCGGCGATGGCGTGCGCGCCCTGACCAAGGTGGAACTGCAGGACACCGATGGCAAGTGGAACACCATCTGGTCCGGCCTGTCGGATGTCAAGCGCGATGAACGCGGCCCGCGCACCTGGTTCGTGCGCAGCTTTCCCAAGACAGCCTACAAGGTCAAATCGGTCAAGTACACGATTGCCAACAACGTCGAAACTGGAAGCAAGTATTTCGATGCAGGCCAGTTGGTCGGCGAATAAACCCCTCCTTATCAGAGCACACAGCCTATGAACCAGATTGCCAGACTCAGCTTGATCCTTGCACCATTGATCCTTGTGGCTTGCAAAAAACACGAGGCGCCCGTTGCGGCGGCGCCTGCACCGGCGCTGACGCAAGCCCCGGCAGCGAACACGCCAGCTGCGCCTGCAGAACCGACTGCCGAGCAGGCTGAAAAGGCTGCCAAACAGGAGCTGCTCAACTACAACGTCATGGAAGACAAGTACATGCATGACGAAAAGGCACAATGGGCCAGCACGGCCAAGGCCAGTAGTGTGTACGGCGATCCGACCCCAAACGACATGAACCTGGCCAAGTTTGCTACCGGTCCGATCGACAGCAACCAGTGGGTCAACAATAATATCGAGCTGGGGTTTGACTGGCTTGAACTCGGATACGCCAAGCCGGTGCAGGCGAGCGAAGTGCGGCTCGTGCTCACCGACGGCCAGGGCGCGGAATCGCTGAGCAAGGTCGAGCTGCAGGACACAGATGGCAAATGGAATGTGGTGTGGGAAGGTATCAGCGAGACCAAGAAAGACAAGCGCGGCGCGCGTACCTGGGTGGTGCGCAGCTTTGAAAAAACGCCGTACAAGGTCAAGGGCGTGAAGTACACCTTTGCCAATAATCTGGAGCACGGCTACAAGTATGTGGAAGCTGCCCAGTTGGTTGGGGAGTAATTAGAGAACGATTAAAAAAAGGAGCTGCGGCTCCTTTTTTTTTGCCTGCCCGCCCTCACAACTATCTTCGTACAAACGCACTGTCCTTGCGAAAGCGAGGACCCATACTCCGCTAGCTCAGCATGGGTCGCGAGGCGTCGCACCGTCGCTTTCGCAAGGACAGTGAAGGTGGCGTCTTTGATGCCCCGCCAGCCCCATCCGCACTTGCTGCGTGTGCTGGCGAACGGAATGGCCCACCCAACTGTCCTACTCTGTGACGTCCGCATCGCGCCCTCGCGCGTGATGTTTCCAAAACGCACGTGGAGGTCAGCATGGCATTCGATATTGGCAATTTACTTCAACATTACCTGGGCGGC